>NZ_CALPCV010000002.1:0-150292 GCF_943193095.1 Parasutterella muris
GGGGGTATAGCTCAGCTGGGAGAGCGCTTGCATGGCATGCAAGAGGTCAGCGGTTCGATCCCGCTTACCTCCACCAAGTTTCAAGCAATTCGGCGCAAGCCGGAAAGCAATTGTCCTCATCGTCTAGAGGCCTAGGACACGACCCTTTCACGGTCGGTACCGGGGTTCGAATCCCCGTGAGGACGCCACCATTTATTTTCAAAGCCGCCGGTTGGGCGGCTTTGCTGTTTCTGCGGTTTGTTTTTTCTTCGTACCTCTGTCAGGCGCGGAATCGTTTTTTTTCTCTCCGGGATTCTCCTTGGTTCGTGATCAGGGTCACGCGCAGAAGTTTCCTACATCCTATTTTCCCGAGTGCGCCAATTTTTGACAATATAAACGGGTTGAACTTCCGTCAAATCTTCGGAATATTGGGCGTACCTTTTAATCGTTATTATTGAACGGTCATAGGATCGGGCAATATGTCAAGAGGATCATTTCTTTTTGTCTTTTTTGTGATCGAGTACATTTAAATTTGGGCTGAGGCGTAAATTGCGCTTCAGACGTCATGTGATTTTCTTATCGACACAAGGAAAAGGTGTATGCAGAGCAGAAAAAGCGAAAAAGGCCGTCAGGCCGCAAAAACACTCTGCGAAGAACTTAAGACACTGATTGAAGATAAATGGCAAAAACATGACGAGGGTTGGCGCAAGGTTCCGGACCTCAATCTTCACGTGATCACAGAAGATACGATCGATAAAAACTGCTTTTACACTCTTTCGGTCGCCATTATTGTTCAGGGGTACAAGGTTATTGATATCGGTTCACTCAGATATTCCTACGGCGGCGACACGATGATTGTTACATCGGTTGAAATTCCGACGTCCTTTAGGATTGAAGGAGCCTGCAAAGAAGAACCGTTTATTTCTGTCTCGCTTAAATTGGATCCTCAGCTGCTTTCTGAATTAATGGAGAAAATGCCCGACAGCCTGCCGACCTGTGATTCGGAGCCCAATGCCTTCTGTGTCGCCAAGCCTTCTGCGGAAATTGTCAATGCGTTCGAAAGACTGATCCGACTATCGGACAACCCGCAGCATATGCAGATGCTTCTGCCATCCGTCCTTCGAGAAATTCATTACTACGCACTGACAGACGGTCAATGCGCCAATCTGAGAGCGCTCTGTATTCAAGACATGCCGAATCAGCGAATCGCAAGGGTCGTGCAGTGGATCAAAGAACACTACAAAGAACCTCTTCGTATTCAAACACTGGCAGAAATGTCCTTTATGGCTCCGTCCACTTTCCATGCGCACTTTAAGGCGGTGACTTCTCAGTCGCCGCTCCAGTACCAGAAAAGACTGAGACTCCATGAGGCCAGACGTCTGATGCTTTATCAGAACTACTCTGCTACTGCCGCAGCCTTTGAAGTCGGTTACCAGAGTGTTCAGCAGTTCTGTCGAGAATATAAGCGGCTTTTTGGCAAATCTCCGGCCAGAGATATTGCTGTTTAGTCAGACGCACCCGAAGCGGAATGAAAGATTTGAATCATTGAAATTAAGAAAGTTTCCGCTTGTTTTTCGTCTGCTGCCACTGCCTAACGAATAAAATAAGAAGGATATGCAAATAACCAACCGATCAAGGAGAAGTCATGACTATTGAATATACCGGCTCGCTTCAGGGAAGCGTCAGAAAACATACCGAAGCGACGCTTCGTGAGACTTTTGTCAATGCTTACGTGGTGCTTCCGGAAGCAGGCGGCGCGCCCAAAGTCGGTCTGCTGAACGAGTTCGCAAATGAAACCGCATCGCACCCGACCGTTGTCTTTATGCACGGAAGCTCCGGCGTCAATGCGCAGATTAAAACGTTTGCTTATTGGCTTGCCGATGCGCTGCGCGTCGCGGTTGTGATTCCCGATTCTATGCAGACAAAAGATCGTCTGATCTATTCTTCTCCTGTTCCGGCCGCTGACTATGAGGATGTTCACGGCATGCGTTTGGCTGAACTCAATTACGCAATGCGCGAACTTAAAAACGTTCCCTGGTGCGACGGACGAGTGATCATTGCAGGAACCAGCGAAGGCGGTGTCACTGCGGCACGCTACAAACCGGAAGAAGGCATGATCGCAGAAAAGGGCCGCATGATCTTCTCCTGGTCCTGCGAAGACAATTATCACGTTGCCTCTCATAACTCATACCTTCCGGATACGCTTCCGGTGCTCAATGTCATGAGTGCAACGGATAAATTCTTCAGTCAGGTCAATAGCTACCTCGATAATCCCAGCGCTTTGGGGCATGCGGGCAAAGTGCTTGCGAGCAATCCGAACGCGCAGATTGTGCTGTTGCCCGGTGCGCCGCACACACTCTTCAATCTGCCCGCTGCAAGAGATGCGGCAGCCGCGTTCCTGACTCGGGTCCTGAGAAGCTAACACTCACTAAAACCTGAATTCTGTGCCTCCTCGGAAGATAAGTCCGGGAGGCATTTCTATTTTTGCGCTGCGGATGACCCTCAAAGTGAGTTGACCTTCGTTAAAACAAAAGCGCAATAAAAAACCGCCTCTTTTGAGGCGGTCTTGGCAGACTAATGTCAAGTGTTTAGAAGAGCACAGAGACAATGATCAGCATGGTGAGGTAGCCGACAACGCAGGGGATTGCCGTTCTCTTGATAATGGCAAACGGACTGACCTTTGCGAAGCCGGACACGATAATGATGACGCCTGCGACCGGAGAGAGAGCGCGGAGCATTTCAGAAGCAGTGTGCATCATCAGCATGATGGCGATACCGTTGGAGTTGAGGTGCTGAGCGACATCCGGGATGACGTGGGCCAAGCTGGTGAAGGCGGCAACACCGGAACCGGTAAGGACTGTCACGACACCGATGATCGCGGAAAGCACAACACCGGTACCTGTAACACCGAGACCGCAGTTCTTAGCGATATCGATGAGGTAAGTAATAAGGCCGACCTGCTGCAGACCTTTAGCAAAGAAGGCGGCAACGAAGATAAGACCGACAGTACTTGTCAGGATACTGCCCATGCCTTTGAACATTGCAAACGAAAGATCGAAGGATTCTTTGGCTTTGCGACGGACAACAAGGTCAACAAGGAAACAGACGAACCAAGAGAGGAACATCGCTGTGGCAACGTTCATCGTAATGGTCTTGTAAACCATCTTGTTGAAGATCAGCAGAAGAACCAGAGGAAGAACCGGCATTGCTGCGTAAATCAGAGGAGTCTTCTCGATTTCTTTTCTCTTGGCTTCAAGCTCAGCGATGTCGGCAACCTCGCCGTGAACATTGTCTTTCTTGTCGAAGTATCTCTGAACAATCACGTGTGTGATTGCCATAACGAGAACGACCGGAGCGGCCATAACAAGCTGATAAGAGACAAGGTATTCAACCGGGTCAAGGTGCACCAATTCGGCAGCCATAACCGCGACACCGGAGGCAGGCGCGTAACCGACGCAGAGGACGCTCGCGACAACCGCGGCTGCGGCAAGAGGAGAACAGCCGACGCTGATGATGAGCGGATAAACCGTCACGATCAAAAGCATGGCAAGACCAGCGGCCGAAGTGATCACGAGACCGAGGCAGTGGCCGACAATGAACACGAGACCCAGGATCAGGTACGGATTCTTAAGAAGTTGAATCGGCTTTGCGCAGACTGTGACGAAGCGGTCGGAAGCGCCGACAGCCTGCATGTATGCAGCGAAACCGCCGGAGACCAGAATGATGAAACCGACGCCGGCAATCTGTGTGCGGCAGATCGCGCGGAATAATTCGAAGAAATCGAAACCGAGTAAACCGGTTGCGGCAGCGTTCTTCGGAAGGAAGTTCGTTGCACCGTTCATAACAGCCAAAACGTTGAGCAGAAGACTGGCAAGGAAAAGAACCATATTAACTTGGAACTTTTTAATAATCGCCCAGCCGGTGAGCACAACAATAACGGCTGACAAAATCAGCGTAAGAGATTGCATAAAGGCTCCTTTGGGATATTTAGGATTATTAAATTGTTAATAATTATATCTGCCCAATAGCCTTTAGAAGTTATTTTTTTCGATTTTTCTGGAAACGAACGAATTAAATCGGCTGCAGCTGAAGGTTTCCGCAAAAAAGTGCTCAATTATTGGGCTGAAACTTTTTTTCGGATTGAGCTGAAGCGGATTTCTCGGCCGCTTCATTAAGCAGTTTCTCTTCTCTTTTGGTAAAGACCGTCGCGAACATTCCGGCAATGCAGACGCATATCATGCCAAGGATGGACAGCAGAGACGGTATATTGCCGAACAGGACGATGCCGATGAGCTCCGAGAAAGGAATAGCGGAGAAACCGAGACAGGCGGCAAGAAGCATATTTCCGCCCATCCATGCCCGGGTAGCTGCAAGCATGCCGCCGGTTGCGAAGAGTCCCATTAAGGCAAGGGGAATACAGTTGTCCAAGGTCGGTTTGTGGAAACCGTCCGTAAAGAGGAGCACCCCGAGCGCGGCGCCAATCATGCTTGTGAAAGCGAAATAAAACACCACGCGCTGAGACGGCTCCTTGACACGGCCTAAAAATCTCAGCTGCCAGTAGCCGAATAAGTCAATCAGCGCAACCGAAAGACATAGCAGGCAGGCGATAAATTCGCTTTCGGAGAAGTTTGGGCGCACAAGAAGAACAATTCCGAGAAAGCCTAGTGCGATAGCGCCGATTGAGCCCCACGGTGCGCTACGTTTCTGGATGCGGCTCAAAATAATAAAGTTAGCCGCTAAAAAGAGCGGCGTGCAGTAGGTCAGCGTGATATTGGTGCCTAAAGGAAGTTTTCCCAGAGTAAAGAACCAGATCGCAACCGAGGCAAAACCGTAGAAATCGCGCTTTAAGTGCAGAAATGGGTACTGAGTTTTAAGCGAGCAGCCTTTCGCTACGCAAAGGCAGAGGATAAAAACAGTCGTGAACGCTGAGCGGTAAAAAACCAGCTCGAGCGAACCGAATGTTCCGTTGCAGAATTTTACGCATGCGGCCATGGCCGAAAAACAGGCCGCCGCAGCAATTGCCCATAAAGACTGTCGCAGCATAAGTATAAAAAAGGCGGGAAATACGATTTCTCCCGTCCTTATAGTTTATCGATTTGCTTTGAGGCAGTCGTCGATTGCGGTAATAACTTCATCGACTTCAGGCCATCTGCCCTTTCTGCCGACAATAATGTTTTTATCGTTCCACGGACTGGTGCGGTCAATGTCGGTTACGCCGACAATAGTGACCTGAGGCGCTCCGACAGCTGCCGCAATGTGACTGACTCCGGAGTCGTTGGCGATAACGATTGCGGCTTTTGAACAAAGTGCTGCGAAGTTGCCAAGTGACGTGGGCTCGTAAATAGTCGCGTCCGGTGCCGCCAGGCGGGAAACTTCCGCCTCGTCGGCAGCCGGGAAGACCACGGGTTCAATACCGCGGTCGCGCAGCGGCTTCACGAGTTCATTGAAATGCTTCCAATATTTTTCCTTGCCTTCGTGACGTCCTTTGGCAATCGGCGCCAAAATCGCGTAGCGCGAAGGAAGATGAATTTTCTGCGCCAGATTGCGCGCGCCGGCTTCATTGCGTTTGGCAAGCTTCATATTGATGCGTTTGGTGAGCTTGGAGTAGGGCGGCTTAATGCCCCAGCTCTTGAGCGCTTCATAGGCGACATACCAAAAGCGTTCGACTTCGTGCATTCTCGGAGGCTCCGGAATCGCATGCTCCAGTAAAAGGCTGCGGCCGTCCGTGGCGAGCCCTGTACAGCTGATGCCGGCCATCTTAAAAAGAAGGGCTGAGCCGAGGGAATTCGGCATCAGGAGTCCTCTCGGACGCTCGACAGTCGCAGCAAGCTCTCGAATGCGCTTAATGTCGTCCAGAAGGTTCCCTTCAATCGGATCAAATCTTCGGTTAGTTCCTTCAAACAGCTGCCCGACAAAGGGTTTGCCGACCAGATAAAGCTGAAATCCGGCCGCTTCCAGCAAATTAAGGGCGGGCATCGTCATGACCGCGTCGCCGATATGATTCGGCAGTCTTACAAAAAGTATTGCCATATAAACTGTTGCAAAGTAAGAAACCAAGATAAGTAGTCTAACGCCAAGACAGACATTAAACTATTCCGAACTGAAACTAGAGAGGTTTTCTTTGAAAGTTAATCCCGTAAATAAAGAACCGCTTTACCGACTTTTTTCGTATCTTCCGCCGTACAAAGGGTACATTTTTCTGGCTCTGATCGCAATGGTTATTGCTGCGGCGACATCGTCACTGATGGCGCTGCTCATGGGCAAACTGACGGATTTGGGCTTTTATCAGAAAAACGGTCTGGTGGCGATCTGGGCGCCGATCGCGTTGATCGGAATCTCGGTGCTCCACGGAGGCGGACAGTTCTGTAGCTCGTATCTGCTTCAGATGGTGTCACAGAAGGTTCTGGTCCAGATTCGAGGTCTCATGTTTGACAACATGATCCGCTGGCCGGAAGAAACCGTGCAGCAGGAGCAGTCCGGAAGAGTGGTTTCAAGATTTGTCAATGAAGCCTCCCAGGCGCTCTCGAGTGCCTCAGAAGTTCTTACTGTTTTGGTGCGAGACTCTTTGCAGGTCATTGCGCTGATGTGTGTGCTTTTGTGGCATAACTGGCAGCTGACCGCGGTGACTTTGGTGGTCGCGCCCTTCTTAGTCGTTATTCTCAGAACCGTCAGTAAAAAACTGAAAAAACTCACCAGCGACAGTCAAGTGACTTTCGGCGCCATGCTCAACGTGCTTGGCGAGACTTATAAATCCGAGCGTCTTATCAAGGTTTATGACGCATATAAGTTCGAGGCCGAACGCTTTGGGCACGTCAATCGTCGTCTGCAGGGCCTGACGATGCGTCAGCAGGTTGTTAAGGGGCTGGGCACCCCACTCACCCAGCTCGTTTCTATGTGCGGAGTCTCCGTCGTGGTTTTCGTTGCCCTGGTTCAGGCGCAGCACGGAACGCTTTCTCTGTCTGAATTCGTAACTTATATTTCAGCGATGCTGCTGATGATGCCCGCGATCCGTAAACTCGCGAATCTCAACGGAACGATCGCGAGAATGGCAGCGGCCGCGGAAAGTCTTTTCCAAATGATCGATGTCCCTCTGGAAAAAGATCCGGGCACAAAAATACTTGGAAGAGCTAAGGGCAAAGTCGAATTTAGAAATGTCTGCTACAAATATCCTCAGGCGCTTGAGCCTTCTCTCAAAGATTTCAGCCTGAAGGTTGAAGCAGGCTCAATGGTGGCATTGGTCGGCGCATCCGGCGCGGGTAAAAGCACCATCATTAATATGATTCCCCGCTTCATGATTCCTGCCTCGGGAGAAATCCTCATGGACGATATCCCGCAGAATGAGCTGACGCTTGCAAGTATTCGCGAACAGATTGCGATTGTCACGCAGGAAGTCATGCTTTTTGACGACACAATCGCTGCCAATATCGCATTCGGTGCGGGCAGAGAGGTCTCGGAAGAGGAAATTATGAAGGCTGCTGAAGCGGCTTATCTGCTTCCCTTGATTCAAAGTCTTCCCGAAGGCATCAATACCCGCATCGGCGAGTCCGGCGCGAAGCTCTCGGGCGGACAGCGTCAGCGCGTTTCTATCGCGCGGGCTCTGCTTAAGAACGCGCCGATTCTTCTTCTTGATGAGGCAACGAGCGCGCTCGACACCGAAAGTGAGAAATATATTCAAGCCTCTCTCGATAAGCTGAGAAGCGGCAGAACCAGCTTTGTTGTTGCGCATCGTCTCTCAACTATTGTGGATGCCGACTGCATTGTTGTTCTCGATCAGGGCGCGATTGTGGAAACCGGTACTCATTTTGAACTACTGCAGAAGGACGGACCTTATGCGCATCTGTATAAGATTCAGTTCAGCAAGCAGGTCGATAAGCATCATTCAGAGGGGAAATAACCCATTCGTGAGAGCGTAAAATGAGTATGCGTTCTCATGATACGAAATTTTAATTTCTCTTACTGAAAAAATTATTCTATAAAGCCAAGAAATTCCTAAAAATTATGATTAAATAAACTCTGTTTTAAAAGAAAAACACCGTTAATCATCTTTTTCTGGGATTTTTTATGGAAACACCGACACAGATGGGAACGTTTTCGAAATTATCGAAAACTGTCGCGCTTTTCCTTGCGCCATTGCTCGCTCTTTTGCTCTATCTGGTACTGCCGGATTCTTATGTGAACGGTTCAGGCCAAACAGTCGCCATTACACATGCGGCTAAAGCCTGTCTTGCTATTCTGTTATGGATGGCGCTCTGGTGGTTTACAGAGACCGTTCCGATTGCCGTTACTGCACTGCTTCCGATTGTGCTGTATCCCTTATGCGACGTAAATACGCTCGCTAAAACACTCGTTCCGTATGCTTCCGACACAATCTACCTGTTCTTAGGCGGCTTCCTGCTTGCAGCCGGCATCCAGCGCTGGGGGCTCGATAAGCGTATCGCGCTCAAGACGCTGCAGATTGTCGGCACATCGCCCGGCGCAATTATTGCCGGCATGATGGTCGCTACGGGTTTCATTTCCATGTGGGTGTCCAACACGGCGACCGCCGCCATGATGGTGCCGATCGCAATGGCGGTCATGTCTGTTGTTCGTCAAAGCTCGTCCTCTCCCACAATTACTAAAGGAGAAAGAAATTTCGGCATCTGTGTGTTGCTGGCTGTAGCGTACGGCGCCTCGATCGGCGGTATGGGCACCATTATCGGTTCGCCTCCGAACGGTATCTTTGTCCGTTTCGTGCAGCAAACCTACGGCATTGATATATCGATTTTCGACTGGATGAAGGTCGGTATGCCGGTTGTCCTGATCCTGATGCCTTTAAGCTGGCTTCTTTTAACCAAGGTGCTTTTCCGTGAACAGATCAAGAAAATTGAAGGCGGAAAGGAATGGATTAAAGAAGAACTGATTTCTCTGGGCAAACTTTCCAAAGGTGAAACTGTTGTTCTGATTGTCTTTGTTGTGACTGTGATTCTCTGGTGCTTCGGCGCTCAGATCCGCTCGTTCACGATTGACGGCGTTCGTCCCTTCAAGCAGGTTAGCGACGCGATTATTGCGATGGCTGCCGGTATCTCGCTCTTCTGTATCCCGGTGGACTTCAAAAGAGGCGAGCGCGCTCTGGACTGGAAGCACTGCGACAGTATTCCCTGGGATGTGCTTCTGCTCTTTGGCGGCGGCCTTACGATGGCTGCGACCATTCAGGCAACCGGTTCGGCTCAGCTAATTGCCGCTCAGGCCGCTTCCTTTACCGGCCTTCCTCCTGTGGCAGTTGTTATCGGTGTGGCTGCGCTGGTTATTTTTGCGACGGAATTCACTTCCAATACAGCGCTTGCTGCGACCATGCTTCCGCTTCTAGCCGCGGCGGCTCCCGTACTTGGCATTCCTGTTGAGCAGGTTCTGCTAGTGACGACACTTGGCGCCTCTGCCGCTTTCATGATGCCGGTTGCGACACCTCCGAACGCGATTATCTTCGGAACAGGTCACATTCAGATTGGCGATATGATCAAAGCCGGCTTCTGGCTGAACGTTATTTCTATATTCGTGATTGCCGGAGTCTGTATGGTGCTTGGAGGAGTTCT
This sequence comes from Parasutterella muris, assembly GCF_943193095.1. Classification (NCBI taxonomy): domain Bacteria; kingdom Pseudomonadati; phylum Pseudomonadota; class Betaproteobacteria; order Burkholderiales; family Sutterellaceae; genus Parasutterella; species Parasutterella muris. The sequence goes on from NZ_CALPCV010000002.1 coordinate 9,549, forward strand.
GAGCCTGACTAATTGAGTTCTGTCATTGAAAAACGGAAACAGCTGTGTTCTTCCCTAGAAGACACGGCTGTTTTTTGCTTATAGGAATAGGCAAAACTTGGAGAAAATCTCATAACGGACACGCCTTGGCTAATTCTATGATGACAACTGTTGAATTACAGGTTCCCGCTGAAAGTCTTAAATTACTTAAAACGGGTTTGTTATTACTAAGTATGAGTACGAAGCATGAAAAAACTACTTTGTGCGGTTCTAATGGCAAGTGCAGTTATGACAACTAATGTAAGTGCGGCCGTAGCGGATGCGAATCCTTACGGTCTGGTTTATGCAAACGCAATCACAAAGAATGTCGCTGGGGCAGTGAATATTCACCCGGTCTCTTATACGGTTGACGGTATTCGTGTAGAAGCGAATGTCTATACACCGCCTAGCTATGAACCAGGTAAATCTTATCCTGCTGTTGTGGTTGCTCATCCAAACGGCGGAGTGAAAGAACAGGTGGCAGGCCTATTTGCTGAGAGGCTCGCTTCTATGGGTTATATTACAATCGCCGCCGATGCTCGCTATCAGGGAGCAAGTGGAGGGGAACTTCGTCACACCGATAAGCCGGCTAACCGAATCGAAGATATTAACGGAATGGTCGATTACATTAGAACATATCCGGGAGTGAATGCGGCTGAAATTGGAGCGTTGGGTATTTGCGGTGGCGGCTATACTCTGGCTGCTGCTCAGAAAGATCCTCGAATCAAGGCTGTTGCGACGATTAGTATGTTTAATTCCGGTCGAGTTCGTAGAAACGGCTTTCAGGATTCTCAGCTTGACTCGGTTCAGCAGCGTCTTGCTCAGGCGGCAGAAGCCAGAACATTGGAAAAAGTCGGCGATATTCGTTACTCCGGTCAAATGGACCTTACCGATGAACAGGCAAAGAAACTCCCGTTTGCGCTTTATCGGGACGGCTTCTTTTATTATTTCAGAACACATGCCCATCCGAATTCCACATTCCTTTATACAACCAGCAGCCTAATGGATCTGATGAACTGGGATGTGGACGATCACATGGCAATGATTCATCAGCCGCTTCTCATGATTGCGGGTGATGTCTCCGATACTCGCTATATGACAGATGACGCATTCAAGAAGGCAACCGGGACAAAGGAAAAAGAGGTTTATTTGATCCCTGGCGCTCAGCATATTGAAACGTACTATGTTCCGAAATATGTTGATCAGGAAGCCGGAAAACTGAAAGAGTTTTTTGGCAAATATTTAAAAAAATAAAATAACAATTTGAAATAAAAGATCAAGAGGCCGTTTTACGGCCTCTTTTTTTATTGTTTCTTGAGGAGAAAGCTGAAGCTGACAAAACGAAGGCCTCGTCTCAATGGAAACAAAGCCTTCGTGATAGGACCTGAATTCCCGCTCCTAGATTACAAAAATCGGGGCGGGGATTTTTATTTTCAACTTCTGCATAAGTTCCTTGTAACGCTTTGGGATCTCGTGCCAGAGATATGTGACTTGGCCCTCAGGAGCGAACTTATAGACGGTTAATGCATTAAGTTCACTTATCAGGCGTGGAGCTTGCTCAGGGTCAATGTTGGCGTCCTGCATCCGCTTATGCAGCATCAGTCTTAAACTCAGAGCTAAATACGTGACAAAGACCTTTCCATCTAAAGCTCTCTGCAAACACCTCAATCTTCTGCCGCCGCATCTATCTTTGTAGTTATTAAACGCTTTTTCGACGGTGTCCTTTTGACGGTAAATGTTTAGAGCTTCATCCGGTAAGGAAATTCTGTCAGAACCAAGAAAGAAGAAACCACAACTCTGGCAGAACTGAGCCCAAGCCGGAACATTAAAATCATATTTGACCTTGCCGTCGTCATCTTTTCCGCGTTTGAAGAATTGCCTGAAATACGGAGAGTTAGGCACTTTCCCATTTTTCAGACGCAACTTAAAACTTTCGACTAATTGAGTCATATTCATGACATAGTCAGCTTCTCTTTCTTTGCTGTAATAGACATGGATAAACAACTTGTCCTGTTCGGCGCCATATTTTCTTGTGTTGGAATACCATTGAATTTCGCGCGTTGCACAAAAGCAGTTAACACTGTTTTTAAATGCTGCCGGCAAGCATAGTCTGAGTGATCCGGCCACCTCCTTAAAAGTTTGCTCAACAATTTTTAGCTCTGAACGAAGTCCACAGACAAAGCCTACGTGATTGCGGAACATAATTTGCAGATTATGTTCAGAGCAGAACCCTCTATCCAACACCAGGTTGACATCTTCCGCATCAAGTTTAGCCAGCTGGATAAACAGGTTCTTCAATAAAACAACATCAGCAATAGAACCGTCCAGCACCTTGTAGTAAAGCGGCTCGGCTGTCTTCTCATCGATCAGCAGCGCCAGCTTTAGCATGGCCATGTCAGGGTCTTCTTTGTTATGCCCATAGGTAACCTTATGAATTGTTTGTGAGAAAGAAGACACTGAAGTGGTATCAAATGCCCAGTAACTGTTCTTGTCCAATGCTTTATTGGAGGCAAGACGCAGCTTCAGATATTGCTCGACAGAGGGTTGATAATCGATGGATTCAAATATTTCGGAGATTCTTTGAGAGGGTATAGCGGCAGTCGGATAGAGAGAGTTTTGCGCTATTACATCGTAGTTGGAGACAGTGGCGTCAGGATGGATAACTAAGAATATCGCTAAGGATAGTAACTCTTTCCAATGCTCAGGAAAGACGACCTTTAAGGCTTTAGTTATTCCCGATTGCTTGGCAATTTGCTCTAATACATAGCTGGCTCCGGCATTGAGTGCTTCCGACCGGTTCAAAACAATTTGTGCCACCGGAAGACTGACTTCTGCAATACCAACCGGACAGAGTTTGTTATCGGTAAAAGTTAGTTCAACATCCTTGTATTGAGGATTGTCTCGAAGAAATTTCCTTCCCAATTCCACCTTGCCGTCAATCAGGCGCCCAAGGGTAATTCGGTGTTTGCTATAAGAACGCTGTTTGATCGGATCCCAAGCATTCTGAAATTGGTACAGATAGTCCTTGCCCTTGATATTTACCTTGATGACATGCTCAATGGTCTTCGCAAGCATATGAATCCCTCCAGGTAGATTATATAATTATAATCTATTAAATCAGTTAAAAATAATGCCCAATGCCCGGTTTACGGGCAATTTGGGCACTGTGTGTAACTACTAGTAATATTTATGATCTAGTTTTTGGGAATTCAGGATAGGAAGCAGTCGGTTAATTAATGAGGAATCACAACCATATTGCGGTTGATATCTTTCACTGTCTGGGCTCCGGTCAGAACCATTGCGACGGCCAGTTCGTCTCTCAGCCGGTTGGCAAAGAGAGCGACACCATCGTCAAGACCGCCGTGTGCGGCGCGGACAAAGTGTCTTCCTGCCAGTGTGCAGTTGGCGCCTAAGCCGAGATATTTCTCGATGTCAGTGCCGCGAGCGAGTGTGCCGTCAACCATAATGAAGCATCTGCCGTTGACCTTATCGGCGATCTGAGGAAGAACCGCGGCTGTTCCCGGGGTGTCTGCAAGTGTGCGGCCGCCATGGTTGGATACGACGATGCCGGCAGCGCCTGCATTGACACAGAGTTCAGCTTCATCGGGCGTCATAATGCCTTTGAAGATGAGCGGAAGTTTGGACGCTTTGACGAGTTCTTTCAGCTGTTCAGGTGTCTTGGGCTCGACTGTCTGGCCCTTAGTCGCTCTTGCGGCTCTTCCCGCGCTGTCGAGGTCAACCGTCAGCGCAATAATGCCGGCCTGTTCAGCCAAACGCATTCTTTCCATAATGTCCTTCTGCAGTCTCGGCTTCAAGCCGACGATGGCTTTGTAGCCGTTTTTTTTCAGTGTTTGAAGACGCTTTTCATAGACGTCAAGCGGGTCACCGATACCGTCAGCGACAGCGCCGAGTGTGCCGGCTTTATTGCAGCCGCCGCAGATGGCGTTAACAAACTCGGCTTCTGTCAGTTTGCCGCCCATGTTATAAGTGGTACCGCCTGTCGGCGCAGCAATGACCGGCATAGAGATCTTGGTGCCGAAGAAATCAATGCTGGTGTCCGGGACGTGTACGTCGTGTACCACTCGAGAGTTGAGCTGAACGGCTGCGAGAGAGTCGTAGTTGGCCTGGAAACCGCGGCTTGCGCCCATGCCGCCGAATCCGGGAACCTGACCGATACAGGGGCCTCGGCCGTTGCACTCCGGACAGACGTAGCAGCGCGGCATCATCATCTGACGAGCACGGTTGCGGACTTCTTCATAGGTCATCTTGCCGGTGAGCGGACGGATCTTCTGTGCCTCTGCGCTTTCGGCAGCCTGAGCGGCGGAAATGCCGGTGAGGGAGGTGCCGGCAAGTGCGGCCGCGGATCCCAGAAGGTTTCTTCTGGAAAATTGAATTGTTTTATGTTCCATATCATCTCTCCTTGGTGTGAGCAATGCAATTATTTCATTAATTTTAAATATGAACAGTAGTTCATAATAAGACAAAACTTAATATTTACACTAGGTTGATTCGCTGGAATTGGGTATGTGATTTATAGGAGTCTTGATTTTTCTGAATCAGTACTGGAATAAAATAGGCACTTGTATTCATATCTCGGGAAAAATGGAACGCTAAATGAAGAAACTGAACGTGCATCTGGAGTTTTCATTCGGCGCTGAACCCGACAGCGGGCGTCTGCCTTTGAGGAACAGTCTGATCGATATGCTTGACGCGGTAAAAAGTTCCGGTTCTCTTTCCGGTGCGGCCAAACTGCTGAAGTTTTCGTATCGTCATCTTTGGAACGAACTCAATCGCTGGGAAAAAGAACTCGGAGCCGAACTCTTAGTAAGAGGAAGAGGAAAAAACGGAGAGCTCACCGAATATGCGGAGAGACTTCTTTGGGCGAACAAGGAAATTCAGGCAAGATATTTGGAACAAATCCTGGATCTGAAGGCCGGCATCTCCCAGACGTTTTCCCGGGCGCTGAAGGATAGCTGGGATCCGATCCGAATTGACGGATGCGCAGATATAGCTCTCGATAAACTGAGACGAATTCCGCATCCCAACACCTTTGAGCTGGAGGTCTCCTTTAGCTCGAGTCAGGCCGGTCTCAAATTGCTAGCGGAAGGTAAATGCGATCTCGCAGGTTTTAATTTTCCGAAGGCTTCTGCAAGAGGGGGCTCGGCAGCTAAATTGTTCCTGCCTCTTCTGGATGAAGAAAAAAACAGACTGATTTTCTTTGCTTCGCGCCTTCAGGGAATTGCCACCGCGGCGGGCAACCCGCTCAAGATCTATTCGGTACTTGATCTTCAGCTCAAGCACGCGCGCTTTATGAATCGAGCGGTCGGTACCGGAACTCGGCTGATTTTTGACGAGCAGCTTACTGCCTGCGGTGTGAAGCCGGAGGAAATCGACGGTTATGACAATATTTCCGCATCTGCGCCTCTGACCGCGGTGAATATTGCTTCAGGCAAGGTGGATGCGGGCATTTGTACCGAAAAAATAGCGGAGCAGCATGGCCTGGATTTTATTCCGCTTGTTAAAGAAAGCTATTTTTTAGCCGCTCGGCTCTCATTTCTCCAATCAAAGAAAGGAGAGGCATTTGTGGAGTATTTAAAGACAATCAGTTGGGACGATCTTCCCGGGTATGACTTTTCTTCATGCGGAGAGATCATGCGCGTAAGCGATGTGTTTTCATCGACCTGAAGCACGAGAACAGAACGGATTCAAAAATCGAAACAGAGGAGTCTTTTATGTAGCAGTACCTGAATCCTCAGGACATCATCGATGAGATTAAACAATACGAAAAGCGTTTAATCGACTTTAGAAGACGGGTCCATAGAGAACCCGAAGTCGGATTTGATACGTCTTTAACGCTTGCGAAGATCGCGGAATTTCTCAAAGAAAACGGAATCGAGGGTTTGGATACGGCGTCATCTTCCGGCAGCGGTTTTCTTTTGATCCGAGGCAGCAAGCCCGGTAAAACAATCGCCCTTCGGGCCGATATCGACGCGCTCAATATTACCGAGCAGAGCGGCTGTCTGTGGGCATCAGAAAATGGGAAGGCGCATTCCTGCGGACATGACGGTCATCAAACGTGGCTGCTCGCGGCGATTCTTTACCTCAGCAGACACAGAGACTTTGCAGGCAATATCCTCTGTATCTTCCAGGCAGCTGAAGAAAGCGTGAACGGCGCGGGCAGTGTCGTGCAGTCCGGAGTATTCAAAAAATACGATGTCAAAGAAATATACGGCGCGCACAACGAACCGCTTCTGGATTTAGGCATGATCGGATTTAGGGCCGGACCGACAATGGCGGCCTGTGATCGTTTTGAAATCGATGTGAAAGGTGTAGGCACCCATGGCGCTCGCCCCAACCTCGGCAAAGATCCGCTTCCGGCAGCAGCCGAAATCTTTATCGCGCTTCAGACTTTGGTCTCAAGGACACTCGATCCGTTTAAATCCGCAGTTGTCTCCGTCTGCTCCTTTACAGCCGGGAACCCGAACACATACAACATTATTCCGGAAACGGTTCATCTGCTCGGAACAACACGCACTTTCGAAGAGTCGGTTAGAGATCTGATCGAACACGAAATCAAAACCCGCTCAGTAGGCATCGCCAAGGCGTTTGGACTCGAGGCTGAGGCGCGTTACATCAGACTGGTAGGTGCGGTCGACAATGACGCCGAACTGACGGATTTTGCTGAACGCGCGGCCGCCCGCATGTTTGGAAGTGAGCGCACACTGCGCTTAACGGAGCCCTATATGATCAGCGAAGACTTCAGCGCATATCAAAAGGTAGTTCCGGGCTGTTTCTTCTTTATCGGTGTCAGAGACAAGGAGCATCAGGCGGCGCTGCACAGCCCGCACTATGACTTCAATGATCGAATCATTACGGAAGCAGGAGCGCTCTTTGCTTATCTGGCCTTGTCGAGCTTAGCCGATCGACAGTAAATTTCATTAAATATGTCATGGAAGGCCGTGCGACAAATAAAGACTATGGGTATTCATGTGAAACCTTTAATCTGTTGTTCATTTTCTTAAAAGAATACGTCTTCTGATTGCCTCCTTAACTGCGGTTTTCCACTCTGGAGCGGTAAATTGCGATTTGTTTCTTAAACAGTCTTCTAAAAATAAGCGCAGTTGTCCTGCCTTATCTTGAACATTGTTTTGAAATAGCCATACAAACCAATCTCTAAACTCAGAAAGACAAACAGGAACAATCTGTAATTCAGTTAAGTCATCATTATCGTAGTACCACAGGCCATGTCTAAAGGTCTCCGCAGTATTTGTGTGGATTTTTCTTGCAATAAAAAGTCCAAAGGTTGGTTTCTTACTAAGTTTACAGGCATCCGCGACATGTCTTCTTACCGGTTCTCCCTCCATAGCCTCCTGTCTGCTGTTTTCTGATAAGGTTACCTCTACTACAAGTTGATAATCTTCAAACATAGCAACTAGGTCAGGCGTACCTCCAGGAGCTGTAAAAATAGGATAATAATTCGCATCGACATTAAATTTTCTAACTTCATCCGGCGAATTTTTTAGACTGTCTATGGCAAGTAAAGAACGCCAAATAACCCATTCAAAATATGCTGGTTTCATATCGGTGGGTATTGAAAGCTGTTCATCGTCCTCTGATTTTCTTTTAACTTTTTTCCCTAAATTCAATATATCCATATACCGAGAAATCTCTTGCCATTGCCCAGCTTGCTGGCTGGCAAATTTTCTTTCCCTATGTTCGAAACATTTTAAGTAGAGACTGTTATATTCTTCTTTAATTTGAGCTGCGTCAGCGATTTGTAAATCAAAGGAGGCATCGTATTCCACACCTTCGGCTTTTGCCTGCTTTAATTGAGAAAGATAAACTTCTCTGGCTTCAAGCGCGTCATCGAAAAACATTGGGAAACCAACACATTGATCTTTTTTATTTTCCCAATCATCATCTTTAAAGAAGATCTTTTCTTTCTTATTTTCCCAATCATCATCTTTAAAGAAGATCTTTTCTTTCTTAAATTCTTTAAAAATGCTGGCTTTCAGAGGATTTGGTGCAATCCCATGTGAATAATTTACGAAAAGACCTGTTGTTTTGAGGTATCTCAAATTCATATCCGCATAATCGCTTAGAGTACGAATTGTCTCTGCACTGATACTGTCTCCGCGGAACTCGTCCACAATCCTATTCTCAGCAGCGGAATTGTTTCTACTCTCTATTAGTTTTTGGACTACAAAATCAACCTTGTACTTATCAGGGGAAGAGGTTTGAACGATATTTTTAAACTCACTGAAAGTAAGGTGTGTCTCAGCCTCCCTTTCTTCTAGCCCATTTAAGATTGATATTACCCAGAATAGAGGAGAGAATGTTTGTTTGCCATCCGGGCAGTTAAAGACTGGAGCACTCAAAGCTCGTGTGAATAACTCCTCGACTTCAATGGATAGAGAAGCCTTAGCTAGTTTAATCCCTTGTGGTGATAGGCTTCGAAAGTTTCCTATTGAGGACTTATCTTTTGGAGGCCTCGGAAAGATAAATCCGAGTTTCTCAAATGCAGACCGCCATTTTCTCCCCGCGCTGTAAGTTTCATCGGAATGATCACTTGCATTTAAGAGCCCGTGTCTAATTAATTCGTCACGGAAACACTTATCCCACTCTGCACCTGCCTTGACATTTGCGAGACCGCTTTCTTTCAAAGCAATAAGGCCGTCTTTGATCCTGTAGGGATTTCTAATCGTTGTATTTCCGATTTGCCATGCAATTGTCTTTTTTGTCACTTTCACTCCCTAGCATTTTCATAAAGTGCCTAATAGGTCTATTAGATGTTATAGTTATAAAAAAGGAATCCCGTATGAAGTACAAAGAATTTCGTGAAAATATAGCTGTATCAGGCTTCACTTTTAAAAGTCTTGCAGAACTGCTCAATATGAATCCCGCTTCCATTTGCAACTATAGTTCAAAAGGCACGGTTCCCGAAACAATGGCAGTTCTTTCAATCCTTTTAAAAGAAGCTCGTCTTTCCGACCCCTTAATCCTTGAGAGATTAGTTCAATATAAACCAACTTGCATGAAGGTAAAACCCGGTGAGATAAAAAAGACAGAGACGTCTACGCCTGATTCTGCCGACACCGGAATTAAACCAATTCTGAAATGGGCGGGCGGAAAAACTCAGTTACTTCCTTTCCTTATTAAACATGTACCCTCAGATTTCGGTACTTATATAGAACCTTTTATTGGAGGGGGGGCGCTATTCTTTCATCTTTCACCTAAGAAAGCGATTATTTCTGATTCAAATGTTGAACTCATTAATCTTTACAGGGTAATCGCAAAAAGTCCAATTCAACTGATAAAAATGCTCAGCAATTTTAAAAATGAGAGGGATTTTTACTATGAGGTTAGATCTCAAAAAGTTGAAAATTTAGATCCTATTGAAGCCGCTGCTAGAACTATTTATCTAAACAAAACCTGCTTCAATGGCCTTTACAGAGTTAACCGACAAGGTCAATTTAATACACCTTACGGTTCGTACAAACGTACTTCTTTCATTGATGAAACTAATCTAATCCACGCTTCAAATTTGCTAAAAAGGGCAACAATCCTTGAGGGTGATTTCCAAGAAGTAGTTCAAGAATTCGCTAGGCCGAAAGATTTTGTTTTTTTTGATCCTCCTTATTTGCCTGTATCGAAGTTTGCTGATTTTAATCGATATACCAAGGAAACTTTTACTCTGGAAGATCAACAACGCCTTGCAACTTTAGCTGAAAGACTTAGTGAGAATGGAGTTCATGTACTTTTAACTAACTCTACAGCTCCCCTTGTATTTGACTTATACAAAGAGTTTGGTAAAGAAGTTGTTCAGACCAAGAGATACATATCCAAGACAAGTGAAACAAGGAAAGGGGAGGATTCTATTATTTTCCCAATCAATGAAAAAAAATGTTCCATTGAAAAAATAACAAATCGGTCCCTTTTGCCATGGGAGGAGCAGATAGCATTATTTCCTTCGTCAAGATATATGGGCTCTAAAAGTAAGCTTGTTCCTAATCTGGCTTCAATATTTCAAGAGCTTAGCTTTAATTCCGCGATAGATCTTTTTTGCGGAAGCTCTTCGGTTGGATATCTGCTCAAAAGTCTTGGGAAGAAGGTTTTATCGAATGACTACATGGTTATGAATCAGTTGCAGGCAAAGGCCATAGTAGAAAATTCAAATATTCTTTTACCTGATGAAAAGGCTTTACAACTTCTCGTACCACCTATATTGTCAGATAATTTTATATCTGAGAATTTTAAGGGCTTATATTTTTCAGATGAAGATAATAAACAGATAGATATTTTGCGAACCAATATTGCAATGCTCAAAAACGAATTTGAATATGCAATTGCAAAAAGTTCTTTAATTAGAGCGGCTTTAAAGAAAAGGCCGAGAGGGATATTTACTTTTACTGGATTCAGGTACGATGACGGAAGATTAGATTTACGCAAATCAATCTTTGAACATTTTCTTGAAGGCGTCAAAATATTCAACCAAGCCGTTTTTGATAACGGTTGCGAAAATAGGGCATTTTGTGAGGATGCTATGCATTTCAGCAAGGATGCAGATCTCGTGTATATGGATCCTCCTTACTGTTCTAGATTCTCGGATAATGAATACGTGCGGCGATACCATTTTTTAGAAGGCCTAGCTAGAGACTGGAACGGTGTCGAGATTCAGCAACATACAAAAACCAAAAAATTTCGCTCGTATCCAACTCCATTTTCAAACAAAGTCTCAGTCTATACGGCCTTTGAGTCCCTTATTGCAAAACATAAAGAGAAAATTATAATTTTATCCTATTCTTCAAATAGTCTTCCAACAAAAGAAGAGATAAAGGAAATGTTTGAGAAACAAGAGAAGGACGTTTCAATATTTGAAATTGATCATAAATACTCTTGCGGAAATCAAGGTCATAAAACAGGGGACAATAAAAACAACGCGAAAGAATTTGTATTCGTAGCCCGCTAGTCTGATTTTTCTCTATGTATCGTTTTCTGAAATCGGCTGACTACTTGATGATGTTAAACCAAATTAAAGTTTAACTGAGTGAACCCCGTAAACTGAACACAGCTTAAAACTTATGATTTTTCTGAGTCCTAAAGAATAAAATACGCACTTATATTCATAAGTCGGCTGAAGACGCAGCGCTAAATGGTGCTTCTTGAATTCCCATTCTGCGAAACGTCGGATCTCGGCCCGCTTCCGCTGACCGCCGCTATTTTTCAAACGTGTCTGTAGAGGGTTGGAATCTGCGGTCATTGTCTGCGACAAGGCGTCAAAACGCGAATAGAAACGATTCAGAAATCGAAATAGAGGAGTTTTTTATGCAGCAGTACCTGAACCCTCAGGACATCATCGATGAGATTAAACAATACGAAAAGCGTTTAATCGACTTTAGAAGACGGGTCCATAGAGAACCCGAAGTCGGATTTGATACGTCTTTAACGCTTGCGAAGATCGCGGAATTTCTCAAAGAAAACGGAATCGAGGGTTTGGATACGGCGTCATCTTCCGGCAGCGGTTTTCTTTTGATCCGAGGCAGCAAGCCCGGTAAAACAATCGCCCTTCGGGCCGATATCGACGCGCTCAATATTACCGAGCAGAGCGGCTGTCTGTGGGCATCAGAAAATGGGAAGGCGCATTCCTGCGGACATGACGGTCATCAAACGTGGCTGCTCGCGGCGATTCTTTACCTCAGCAGACACAGAGACTTTGCAGGCAATATCCTCTGTATCTTCCAGGCAGCTGAAGAAAGCGTGAACGGCGCGGGCAGTGTCGTGCAGTCCGGAGTATTCAAAAAATACGATGTCAAAGAAATATACGGCGCGCACAACGAACCGCTTCTGGATTTAGGCATGATCGGATTTAGGGCCGGACCGACAATGGCGGCCTGTGATCGTTTTGAAATCGATGTGAAAGGTGTAGGCACCCATGGCGCTCGCCCCAACCTCGGCAAAGATCCGCTTCCGGCAGCAGCCGAAATCTTTATCGCGCTTCAGACTTTGGTCTCAAGGACACTCGATCCGTTTAAATCCGCAGTTGTCTCCGTCTGCTCCTTTACAGCCGGGAACCCGAACACATACAACATTATTCCGGAAACGGTTCATCTGCTCGGAACAACACGCACTTTCGAAGAGTCGGTTAGAGATCTGATCGAACACGAAATCAAAACCCGCTCAGTAGGCATCGCCAAGGCGTTTGGACTCGAGGCTGAGGCGCGTTACATCAGACTGGTAGGTGCGGTCGACAATGACGCCGAACTGACGGATTTTGCTGAACGCGCGGCCGCCCGCATGTTTGGAAGTGAGCGCACACTGCGCTTAACGGAGCCCTATATGATCAGCGAAGACTTCAGCGCATATCAAAAGGTAGTTCCGGGCTGTTTCTTCTTTATCGGTGTCAGAGACAAGGAGCATCAGGCGGCGCTGCACAGCCCGCACTATGACTTCAATGATCGAATCATTACGGAAGCAGGAGCGCTCTTTGCTTATCTGGCCTTGTCGAGCTTAGCCGATCGACAGTAAATTTCTTGGATCCAAAATAAAAATGACAACTCAGCCACAGACAGGTTCTTCTGTACTTAAAGCGATTTTCTCAAGAACCTTTGTCGCGATCGCGCTCATCAACTTTTTGGGGATGACGGGCTATTATGCGATCTTTGTCGTCAACACGCAATTTGCGGTTTCTGCTTTTAATTGTTCCCTTGCGTATGCCGGTCTTCTCACCGGCATTGTGGTGATCGGATGCCTGGTCGGGCGCTTTTTTTCCGGAAGGATTGTGAATTCGGTCGGCTATAAGCAGCTTCTGTTCGCGGGCTTAGCGCTGTATTTCGTATCCAATCTCGCTTACCTGGCGGTATCTTCGACTTGGATGCTTCTCATCGTCCGATTTTTGAGCGGAGCGGTAATCGGTATTATCGGTACAGTAGCGGGTACCTTGGTTGCGGTGATTACGCCTAAGGCGTTTCAGGGCCGCGGTATTTCGTACTACTCGATGAGTACGGCGCTCGCCATCTGCTCCGGCCCCTTTATCGGGATCGCGTTCGTCGGCAAAATCGGATACACGGGAATTTTCTGGGTGTCCATCGCGCTTTCGGCGGTCAGTCTCGCTCTTTGGCTCTTGGTTCGGGTCAATGAGAAACCCAAGGCTCAGACAAAGAAGAAAATCGAACTCTCGGACTTCATCGATGTTCGTTTGATCCCGTTCTGTCTGGTGTGCGCGATATTCTGTCTGGCTTGGGGCAATATTCAGGCATTTATGGCACCTTACTCGCACGTCTTCCATGTGGAAGCCGCCGCCTCGTTTTTCTTTCTGGTGTATGCCGCGGCGATTCTGCTGACGCGCCCGATGACCGGCAAAATGTATGACCTTCACGGTCCTGCGATCGTGTTTTATCCCGCGATCATCAGCCTTATCCTCGGACTTGTGATCCTTTGGGCGCTCCCGAGCTCGATCGGAGTGTTAGTCGCCGGCGCGCTGTGCGGTCTGGATTTTGGCAATATCACTTCAATCGGAAACGCCTCGGCGGTCGCAATGGTGCCGCGAGAGCGTTACGCGCAGGCGACCAGCAGCTTCTTCATTTTCTTTGACTTAGGAATCGGAGCCGCTCCGTACCTTTCCGGTTATCTTGTTCCGACGTTTGGTTATGACGGTGTGTTCGGCATTACCGCAGCGGCCTGCGCCGTCGGTCTGCCGCTTTACTATCTGGTGACGCGCGGCGCAAAGAAACCTTCCAAAGGAGAAGAGCTCGAATTTAACAAGGAGCTTGAAGACATAACGGTCACTGAGGAGCAGAGCGGAGATATTCCTGTTTCTCAGAAACCTAAGTCTTAGAGCAGGCCTGCGATTTTCGGGGTCGCCCAAACCCAGAAGGGCGCTGCGGCCGCGAAGGCTAATGTGCTGAGCGCGAGCGAAGAAGCGCCGTCCTTGACATAAATGTTGTATCGGCTGCTAATGATGATGCCGGAGAATGCGGGCGGCATGCAGCAGGCCATGACCAGCATGGATAGACTTTCGGTTTCCATACCCCAGAGCGCTCCTGCGATGCAAATGGCGAGCGGAGAAAGAAAGAGTCTGAAGACCGTGTTCCAGATAATCTCAGCGCTGATGCCGAACGGCACAGTGGCAAGCGCAAGGCCCGCCGCAAAAACCGCGACGCCCGAGTTGGCTTTCGCGATGAGTTCAAATGAGGGATAAAACGCTTCGGGAAGTTTTAGACCGCATAAGACCAGTACGACGGCAAGCACCGGAGACCAAACAACCGGCTGCTTGACCGCGTTGATAATGGCTCCAAGGCTTCCGCCGCCGGTTTCGCTTTTAGGAAGTCCGAGATTCAGCAGATAGAAGCCGATCGGGATCGTAACGGCGTTGACGACAATGGCGACGATTGCGATGACGAGCCCTGTCGCTGTAGTGGCGCCGTAAATCGGATCAAGAACGGCAAATCCTAAGAACCCGATGGAGGGAGAACCTGCGATTAATGCGCAGACAGCGGCCTCTGAGATAGTGTGGCGCCAGACTTTCCAGCAAATAAAGAACGCGACAAGAAAAAGAACAGTGACGCCAAGCACCGAGATAACCGTGAGCTTGAGGTCATCAAAAATCATGTCTCTGCTTGCTCGTGTAATCGACGCGAAGAGCGCTGCAGGAAGCGCGAAGTTCAGGACGACTTTATTGAGCCCCTGAGTCTGATCCGGAGTGAATGAGTGACATTTGGCGCCGGCATACCCAAGCGCCATCACCACAAAAATAGGAATGACATCATTAAAAAGAATGTTGTAGATCATTGCTGCTCCGAGATAACTTTAGACTTCTTGTGCGGCAGAGCCGAATGCTTTTATTGTCATTCTCCGGAGAAAAATATAAAAAATGCCCGTCGAATTGGGCATATTTAACAGCAGCGTTTTAGAAGCCGACATAAAAAGACCCGAACCAAAATATCTCTGGCTCGGGTCTTTTGAAACGGAAGACTATTCTGCGCTGGAGGCGGCGACTGAGCCGAACGTGACGGTGGCAACGTAAGCGGCAGCGAAGTTGTCCGGCTTAACGCCTTTTACCGCGAACTTAAATTTGTTGCTTGTTCCGGCGTCAAAAGCGGGCGTGATGCGCGAAAGAAGGTGCGCTGTCTTATAGGCCTGAGGATTCCCGTTGGCATCCTTTCCGAAGATGCGGATGTCAAAGTTAATGTTCGTATAGGTAATGGCCTGAGGGTTGACAACGGTCAGTGTAAATTCGCTTCCGTCGGCAGTGGCCTGCGGCTTGTCAATGGACATCAGAAAGACGGCGCTTCCCGAACGAATGCTCTGCAGTTTTGTGTCACCCGGAATCAAGGCGGCGGAATTGTAGATGGTCTGATTTTCAAGGTTCTGAATTCGCTTTTCGAGCGTCTGAACCGTCTCAGTCAGAGATTTCACACGACTTGAGAGCGAAACTGCGGGAGCGGTTGGTTCGGCCGTCGCGGGCTGAGCATAAGCGAAGACTTCAGCAGCAACAAAAGTGATAACGCCGACAGCGAAAATAACAAACGGCTTTAAAAACATGACAACTCCATAACAGCAACGCCGTAAAGTGAAACAAATGTAAGTAGTATCCCTAATGGTAGTGGGAAAAGAGGGGTATAGGTTGTCAAGCTTACGGAGTTACCCCAAAGTGAGCATTGAAAATTTATCCACTGAGAAATAATCTTTCCGAACTCGTTTTTTTCGCAATCGATTCCTATAATTTTTACTGATGCGAGGTTCGTGACAGAACCGAGCGATCTATTTCAAAGGACAGATTCAAATGAGAGCACAGACGATTTCTTTTGAACGCAGGGCATTCTGCAGTGCCTTGTGTTGTCTGTGTTCCTGTCGCATGTGCTGTTAATCACCCCTGTCATCAGCACTCGTCTTTTCATTTCTCCCTTTTCGTTTCAAAAATTCATTTTCTATTAACTCGGCTCGGCAAGGTTCTATCCCTGTCAGCTGACCGAAATTCTCGAGGTACCAAAATGATTTATCAATCTGTAAGTGAATTAATCGGCGGCACTCCGCTTGTTCAGCTTAACCGTTTCAGCGCAAACCGCGGCTTAGGCGCAAACCTGCTTGCCAAACTTGAGTACTTTAATCCCGCGGGTTCCGTCAAAGATCGCGTCGCTTTCGCAATGCTTGACACTGCAGAAGCCGAAGGCAAAGTCAAGAAGAATACCGTGATTATTGAACCCACAAGCGGCAATACCGGCATCGGTCTGGCTGCCGCAGCCGCTTCAAGAGGTATGAAAATTATTCTGACCATGCCGGAAACTATGAGCATTGAAAGAAGAAAACTTCTTCAGGCTTATGGCGCTGAAATTGTTCTCACGGACGGTAAGCAGGGCATGAAAGGCGCAATCGCGAAGGCTGAAGAGCTGGCAAAAGAAAATCCAAACAGCTTTATTCCTTCTCAGTTCTCCAACCCTGTTAATCCTCAGGCGCACTTTAAAACGACGGGTCCGGAAATCTGGGCTGACACCGAGGGTAAGGTGGATATTTTTGTTGCCGGAGTCGGTACTGGCGGCACAATCTCCGGCGTGGGCAGTTTCCTCAAGTCGAAGAATCCTGCTGTCAGGATCGTCGGAGTTGAGCCGGATACCTCAGCGGTGATCAGTGGTAAAGCGGCCGGTCCGCACAAGATTCAGGGTATCGGGGCAGGCTTCATTCCTAAGAACCTTGACATGGAGATTTTGGACGAAGTGATGCCGATCAGCGCGGAAGCCGCATATGAGGCGGCTCGCGGTATCGCAAGAGAGGAGGGCTTCCTTGTCGGAATCTCTTCCGGCGCGGCGCTCGCTGGCGGCATCGAACTGGCTAAACGCCTCGAAAACAAAGGCAAAAATATTGTCGTTTTGCTCCCGGATACCGGAGACAGGTATTTGTCCACAGAGTTGTTTGCTTAAAAACAATTCTGATTAATGAAACGGCACCTGTCCATGGCGGAATGAGCTGGAACCGTCGCTCGCATATGAATCAAGTTCACTAAGGATATTCGGACCAAAAACACGCGAGCTCCGCTGCTTTCGCTTTGGGGTTCTTTACTCACGCGACTAGCACATCAGCAATAAAATTAACCCGACAATCAATTTAATGATAAATCGGATTAAATGCCGTACACTAGTGTCGACAGATTTGAATTTGTGCATTTTATCTGTACGTTAAAGCGGCCTTGTAGTGCGAATCCTCGGCCGTTTTTACTTTGGTTTAAGCGTAGCGAATTCGACGGATATTCCCGTTATCACTCAAAGGGAGCCGCGCATGAGTTTTTTGAATGGGAGGACATGTGCCGTGTGAAAATCCCGCTGCCTCCGATCGAGGTGCAGAGAGCAATAGTTGCCTTATACACGTGTGCCGAAGAAGCAAGAAAAATCGCATCAGAAGCAAAGGAACTGCTAAAAAAGGCTTGTCCGGCAATGGTTCAAAGCGCTGCCTATCATAAAACAGGAGTGATTCAATGAGGAATTTAGATAGGAAAAGCCTTGAGAAGGCAAAAGAATTGTTTGCATCCGGCGCCATAAATAAATTTGAAATTGGCTCTTTCAAAGGACTCCGGCAGATCCATAAGTACTTATTTGACGGGCTATACGATTTCGCAGGAGAGGTTAGACAGCAAAATATTTCTAAAGGTGGCTTTAGGTTCGCAAATGCACTTTATCTTGTGGAGGCTCTTGCAAAGATTGAACTAATGCCGGAGAGCTCTTTTGAAGAGATCATTTCCAAATACGTAGAAATGAATGTTGCTCATCCTTTTATGGAGGGAAATGGTCGCTCAACCCGCATATGGCTTGATCAAATTTTGAAAAAGCGTTTGGGAAAAGTTGTTGACTGGCAAAAGGTTGATAAAACACTTTATCTTCAGGCAATGGAAAGAAGTCCGATTAATGATTTGGAATTAAGATTCTTGCTTCAGCAGGCGTTGACAGAAGATGTTGATAACAGAGAAATGATTTTTAAAGGCATCGAACAGTCCTACTACTACGAAGAACCGTAAAACGGAGAGAAGAAGGCTGCGCCTTAAGTGCTCAATGCAGTCAATTTTTCAAAGGTCTTTCGGGAAATATGTTTGACTTGTTTTTCAAGCGCAATGGTCTTACGTAAGATGCTGAAAGATTAAAAATTGACAATAGCCGACCGTATTGAGAATATTTTGTTGATGAAGATAAATGCAATGAATGCCGCTTGGTCTTAGGCGTGAATACGCCTGTCCAGATAATCGTGTTATGTGCGATAATCTCCCACGAGGTTAGAAATGTCGTAGCCATCTCGGTACCTCATAAGAAGTTAAGATTCAACAAAGTCCGGTCCCACCCGGGTTTTGTTTTATCCGATCCCTTTCGGGGCCCTCTACGGCATACGCCGTAATCCTTTGATAATCCCTGAAATTAAGGGATTGGCATAGGTTTCGAGGGTGAGGACTTCGGATGACGGTCATTCCCTTTCATGGTCCCGAAATTGTAGCTTAGTTCTCTGCTTTTACAAATTTCCGAATATCCTCGGAAGCTATTCTCATGTTTATCCAACGATTCGGACGCCAGATATTTCTGGGGCCTTGTACCACTTCAATAATGGTACTCAACTAGCGGTGAGCCAAACTACAGGGAAAACAGATGAACCATCTGGCATTTCATTTGATGCGTCCAGAAGCTCCGCTGTATATAAAGCCGTTCAACCCGCCTCAATGCGGGCGCTTGTTTTGGTCAGGGCGTATTAAAGCGCTCGCACTAAAATCAAGGCGTGCAACGACTGCGGTTGCACGGTGTCAGAGGCCCCAAAAACCTGAGCAGAACGATTTGCGGAGAAATTGAATTCCTGAGAGGCAGATGTTTTTGACGTTCCAACGGCGCTTGAGGAGCCAATTTCTGGCTCAACGGCAGAGATCGCTTCGATTGCCAAGCCTATTTCAGACGTTGATCCGTCTCCTAATGCCGCCGCTCGCAACCGTGATGTAGCGAGGATATTCGGTCAGAAACACCTAGGCCCCGCCAGCGAAAACTAACGGGGCCTTTTACTCAGGCGCTCTTACCGCGACCACATCAGCAGTACCAGTGCAACGATCACTTTAGGCAACCATCGCTTAAGTACCTTTGATATAATCAGAGCAGAAGATGTTTTTAATCGCATGACAATCTTCCATTTGAGCGGCTCGGAATTGGTACTTCCGGGCCGTTTGCTTTGGTTTTTGCTTCATAGATTGAGCGGGTGACCATAGCGAAACCGTCCAATTCCGTCACGGCCATGCGAAAACCGATGAGGATAGGGGCATTTTAGCAAAACTCTCAGAAACTGCTTTCCGAATATCGAGGGTATTCTCAAGTAAAAAATAGTGGTCTCTTCGATGACGATTCAAGCGTTACAACCCATCTTTCATAGGGCGTCTTAGACACTGATGTAGCTTCGAAAAAAGGCTACGTGCTTTTGAGTGAATGTTCGGGGTTCTTTTTCGATCAGAATGACATTGCTCGTGAGTTAGGAAATGACAAAAACGATAATCTCCGGCGCAGTGAAGCCGCTTCTGATCATGCCCGAGAAAGCGGATGCTCGAATTCGGAAAGCAAAGCGAAAGAGTTTTAGTCTTAGTCCGGAATTATTCCAATAGCTGCAATGACAAAATAAAATCTTCCAACTCATTCGGAAAGGGTTTAGAGGACGCTTCCGCAGAATTTTCCTAAGTAATGACGGCAGCAGGCTGAAGGTTTGCCGGATATCTAAAATGCACAGCTTCAGTTGAAGAAGCTAACTGTATGATTTAAATAAAAATCCCAGTCATCCTCCGACGTTCTGGGAATTTAAAATGGTGGAGGCGGCGAGAATCGAACTCGCGTCCAAAAGCTATCAGCAACAGCCTCTACGTGCGTATCTAATTCATTTAGATCTTACCGACAACCCTGCAAACTAGCGATGCCAGTTGCCGGCCAGTTGCTTTGTTTCGCCTCCGACGTCACAACTCCATCGAAGACTAGCTCTTATGCTATGTCGCTGCTGTCGGTTTCCCGACCCGGTCTAAGAGCAAACCGGTTGCAGCGTCTCACCGGACTTAGGCGGCGAGAGCGAAACGCTCATCGTTGGCGTTTATATTTTTGTAAGTGGTTTAGCGAGGAAACTACACCTCGGCACGCGTCCAATTACCTCATTGCCCCTGTCGAAACCATGTCGCCCCCACAGGAATCTTTCATTTTACATAAAATTCATCGCCTTATCAATTTTGAAGACCCAAAGCGACCCCGGGAACCTTTGTGTCGCCTTTTTGATCCTGCGGAGAAACGATAAACAAACGATCCGGATTGATCTTCTCAACATTGATCAGATAGTTCCTGACCGCATCCGCGCGCCTCTGCGCAAGCGATACATAATCCGCGGTCGCAACACGCTGATGCTCCAGCAGGAACTGATGCATCTGCTGTACGTCCGTAAGCTTTGGCTTGTCCGGAATTTCCGATTCGCTGTAAAGCGCTTTAATTGCTTGACTAATCTGCACCGGCGTAAGCTGCTTCATGTCTGTTGCGGCAGTCGAATCCCGATAAATGGCATAGCGCATCGAACGCATCAGCAGGCTCTCCTTCAGCCCCTGAGTGTCCTGCTTGTCATCGGCGATACCCATGATTTGAATCTTGATGCCCGGGCGCTCACTCATCGCTTTGGCCACAACCTTCAATGCGTCAACCGTCTTCGGACTCAGTTTGGCTGTGCCGGCGTCAAAGGCGAGATTATGAAGGTCTGCGTCACCGCCGCCAAACATCGAACCAATCAGAGCGAACGGCGCAGTCACCGCTTTGGTAATCAAGTTGGCAATGACTTTGACAATGATTCCGCCAATCGAGAACTCCGGATCATTCAGAGATCCGCTTACCGGAATGTTCAAGTCAATCTGACCGCTTCTGTCCTGGAGCAGGGAAACTGCCAGCCCGACAGGCATCGTGTTCTTGGCATTCGGTATCTCATTGCCGAATTCCAGTTTGTTGATGACCATGTTGTTCTCTGATTTCACTTCATCTTTGTGAACATCAAGGGAA
Source organism: Parasutterella muris (assembly GCF_943193095.1). Classification (NCBI taxonomy): domain Bacteria; kingdom Pseudomonadati; phylum Pseudomonadota; class Betaproteobacteria; order Burkholderiales; family Sutterellaceae; genus Parasutterella; species Parasutterella muris. The sequence continues at coordinate 30,587 of NZ_CALPCV010000002.1, forward strand.
CCGTTGTAGGTAATCTGCCCCCGGACAATCGGGTAACCGGTAAATTCCGCAGAGAACGGAGAGAAGGTGGGAAGCGACAGCGACTGTACGGAGCCCCGCATCGCGACGGTCAGATTGGATGCAAACGGATTTACCGTGCCTTTCAGAGTCATCGGGGTTCCGTTTAGCGAACCATGTACGTCAACGTTCGCTTTCGAGTTCTTCGCTGTCGAGAAACCGGTCATGCTGCCGTCGATCTTGTTGGCGGTAATGTTAAATACCGGTGAGACGGAATTATCTGTAAAGCGAACGCGACCGCCGCTCAGAACCACTTTGCTAATGGTCATTGCGGGCAGATCGGCAGTGGGCGAAGAGAACTTAGCCTTTTTGCCGGTTTTCTTGGCGGGTTTTTCTGCGGGTTTGGAAGCAGGCGCCGCTTTTCCGCCCGGATCCGCTAAAGAGGCAAGATTGATTGCGCCGTTCTTCGCTCTGACAATCGTGACGCTCGGATTAGACGCCGTCAGCGAATTAATGTTGATTTGAAGCGGAGAAAGGCCGCTGATGCTGACGCCGGAAGCACTGAGCTTGGTAAGCGATGCGGCCGGTTCACCCTTTGCCGTCGTGACGTTAAGATTGCTTACGTCGCCTGAACCGTTGTAGCTGAAGCTGATCGGATCAGCTGCGGTGGAAAGCGTGACTTTGCCCTTGTTGGAGAAGGTGCCTTTGGTCACGTGGGCGCCGGAATACTGAGAGATATAGGGCGTCAGATCGGCAATGGACAGCGCGCTCGTAGTGACGTCCAAACTGGTCTTGAACGGGCTGATCACCAGATTTCCGCTCGCGCCGATATGCCCGCCGATAATGTTCATGTTCGCGCTGACCGCGGTCTGCGCAGATAAATTGTTACTGATCGGACCGGCCGAGGCGTTGATCGCGGAGATGACTTTGTGGAATCCGTTCGTTGCATCGGTAAAGTCGACAGAGCCTCCGCTCAGGCTGATCCTGCCGATCTGCCAGCTAAGCGGAGCTGATGAAGACGAAGAGGCTTTGGCTGGCGCCGGTTTCACCGCAGCAGCAGAGGCGGAAGGCTTTCTGCCCGGCTCGGCAAGCGTCATTAAGTTGATTGAATTGTCTTTTTCACGAATAACCTTGACGTTCGGACTTGCGATATTGATATCAGCAATCTTGACGTTGATCGGCGAAAGGCCGGAAACGTCGATGCCTTTGACTTCGGCACTCGCGACGGAAAGCGCTTGAGAGCCGTTCGGCTCATGAATCACAGCTCCGCTCAGACCTGCCTCACCGCTGTAATTGAACTTCAGCTCTTCATTCATGCTCAGGCTGAACTTGCCGCTACTCGAGAATTTACCGCCTGCGATCTTGGCGGCGGAGAACTCCTGAATGTAGGGCGAGAGCTTCGGAACGGAAAGATCTTTTGTACCGAGATTCAGCTCAAGATCAAGAGGCGTTAAATCAAGCGTACCTTCGGCGGTAATGCTGCCCTCAAGCACATCAAGAGAAGCCTTGATGTCGCTCTTGTTTCCGGGCTGCGCGTTCAGCGAAGCCACTGAAGCGTTGATGTTTGTGACGTCATGATCAAAGCCGTTCGTCTTGTCAGAGAAATGGACCGTGCCTCCGCGAATGCTCGCTTTCTCAACACTCCACTTCCAGCCGGGGTCCTCCTGCGCGTTAGGTCCTTTGTCCGCGATGGATGGTTTATCATGATTTACGTCTGACTGAGCTTCCTCACTCTTGGGCTCGATTTCATTCGGCGTGGGAGCTTCAGTCGGAACGGCTCCTGCACCAGTACTGCCGGATTCGGAGGTTTCTGCTGTCTTGCTCGATTCCGCGCCGGCAGTGGGTGCCTCAGGTGTTGATTCGGCAGCGTGAGCCGAACGCATCAGCATATTCAGAGCCGCTTCCTTCTGAGGTGTCATTTCTGTCGAGCTTTCTGAAGCCTTCTCAGGCAAAGCTTCTTTAGCTTTTTCCTCAGGCTTCGGAGGTTTCGTCTGCGCTGTCTCCGGCGGTGTCTCAGTCGGTGCGGCCGCATTGTTTTCTGTCGGTTCTGCCTTGGTTTCTTCCGACTTAGCGGCTTCGGGTTTTACTTCCTTGCCCGCAGCTGTCGGTTTTGCCTCAGGAGCCTTTTCCGCGCTGACGGCTTCAGAGTTGGCAGCTCCGGCGCTTTCTTCGGGTTTTGCGTCTTTCAGAATATGAGTGGCAAGCTCAGCCGCATTAATGCCTTTGGCCGTACGGATAATTTCAAATTTCGGTTCCTGAAACTGTACTTCGCCAAGCTCAAGAATCTGCCTGAATAGAGAGAACTCTTTCAGATTGATGTTGATTTCACGGAAGTTCGCGATCTGATAGCCGTTGGCGTCAAGATCATCCTGAATCGAAAGGTTCAGAATCTTTAATGTGCCTCTGAGTCTCAGATAGCCTTCCTGCTGATCGACAGTCTTGGCAAAGTCGAGATTCAAGGCGGCATCCATCGTGCCGGATGTGACCTTCGCGTTCAGCGGTATCGGATTAAAAGAAGCGGCGTTCTCAAGGTTGAGTCCTCTGAGAGTGAAGTCGACACCGGTCTTGAGCGAGGGAACAAAGAGTTCGCTTGAAGCGTTAATCGAGAAGGGCTCGCCGTTAAAGTTGAACTGAAGCTTCGGCTGCGTCGGGTTGTCCAACTCGGTCTTGAAATTAGAAATCAGAGGAACCACTAAGTTGATGTCGGTGAATTTGTCGACCTTATCTCTGAACTTGTCATCGAGCGTGATGGAGGAATTGATCAGAGAAACATTATCAATTTCAAATCTGACCGGATCATCATCCTTTTTCTTGTCCTCATCTTTGTCTGAGGGCATTTTGGCGATCTTGTTGATGATGTCGCTGAAATTAAAAGTGTCAAGGCCCGTGCGGATGATGTTGGCTTCAAAACCGTCGAGCGTGACATGATCCACAATCGGAGAGAATTTGACGAGCGATTTCCAGTTGAGCTTTGTGTCAAGGGACTTCAGCGCCATAAAGGCCTGCGGTTCTCCTTCTTTTTGGATCCTCAGGCCGTTGGCGGTCAGCTGCAGTGTAAAAGGATTGAATTTGACCTCGTCAAGCGTGATTTTGCGGTCGGTAAACGGCTCTGCATACTTCTTAATAGCCCACTGTATGCCCGAAGGAACGCCCCAAAAACCGCCTGCTGTGTAGACAGTCGCCAGAGCCGCGACCACGCCGGTCGTAATCCAAATCTTTTTACTCATACTTCTTATCCCTCGTGATAAAAAATCAACACGCAGAATCTTGCTAGTTAGAAGTATGAATGACGCTAGATGTTAATTTCCAAGATTTGACTCGGATTGCGCACGATAGCATCCGCTTTCCACTCCTCGACACCAACGGGGGAGCCGAGATAGCCCCATTGAGCGGCAATGGAAAATACATGAGCGGAATTCGCAGCCTGAATGTCTCTCAGGTCGTCTCCGACATATACCGCAGATTCGGCCGGTTTCTGAAGAAGACGAAGCGCGTGAATGATCGGCTCCGGATGCGGTTTGCTCACACTGAGCGTGTCGCCGCAGACTACCGCGCCGGGCGTAAGTTTGAGATGCTCAATCAGTGGCAGCACAAAACGAGCGTGCTTATTGGTGACGATGCCCCAGGTAAAGCCCTTTGCCTCAATCGAATTGATGAGCTCGAGAATGCCCGCAAAAAGCTCTGCGTGGTCCGTCATATGTTCCTGGTAGTAGTCCAGAAATTCGTTTGCGAGCGCTTTATAGCCGGGATCTTCCGGTTTGATGCCGAAGGCCGCGCCGAGAAGCCCGCGCGCGCCGCTCGAAGCGGTCTTGCGAAGCACTTCAAAGGGAAGCGGCTCAAGATGCCGAACTTCTCTGAGATGGTTGGCCGCCGCGGCAAGATCAGGCGCGGAGTCAAGCAGGGTACCGTCTAGGTCAAAAAGATAGGTCTGAGGTGTCATGACAAAAATAAAGGGGCCTAAAGGCCCCTTTTTCACAAGTGAATTAGCAATTACTTGTTGCGTGTGCCCTTAACTTCGATAACGGCACGACGGTTCGGCTGCAGGCATTCAACAAGCTGTTTGAATGTCTTGATTTCGCCCTTGGCGGACGGGTTCGGGCAGTTGACGACAGGGTCAGCCTGGCCTTTGCCTTCAGCGTGGATGCGAGCGGCAGGAACACCGTGTTCGGCAAGGAATGTCTTAACAGCGTCAGCACGGCGCTGAGACAGTTTCTGGTTGTATGCAGCACCGCCGATACGGTCAGCATAGCCGTCGATCATGACGACGTCGAGTGTCAGGCCGGACATGCGGCTTGTGAGTTCTGTCAGTTTGGCAACGCCTTCGGGTTTCAGAACGGCTTTGTCAAAAGCGAACAGTGTGTCAGCGGAAAGAGTAATTCTTTCAGCGCCGGCTTCGCATTTGATGATGTCAGTGTCGCACTGGCAGTTCTGGCCAAGAGCGCCCTGAGCTTCGGCAAGAGCCGGAGTCCAGTAGCCTGTGCGGACGCACAGACCGAAGTTAGTCATAAGAGTTTGTCCGGCTGCCTGAACATAGGGGTTGGCAGGGGCAACAGCTGCGCAAACAGCTCCGGAAGCGGCCATTGCAACAGAAGCAACGAGCAGTCCCAATTTTGTCTTTGTATTCATCATTTTCCTCTTTTGATGCAGATAAAACCACACAATATGATACGGCATTTTCAGGAAACGGCCGTAATGCGTTCCGAGTGCTTACCACCGGAACGTCATCGAGAGCCGTCCTGTAGTATCTCACACACCCTATTCTGCCACGACATTAAGTCACTTTTTGTCAGTAACTCGCCGAGATCAGATTTTTGTGCGGATTTATGTTGTTTTTTCACAACATATCCGCCTTTAACCCAAACCTGATATACGCATTGTGCTTCAACCGCGTAAACAAGGCAGGATAAAACATCCAAAACGGGCACGGTTACAAACCGTGACAAGTCAATGGCAATTAGGTCGGCATCCTTCCCGATCTCGAGAGAGCCGACCCGCTCATCAGATTTTAGCGCTTTGGCCCCGTTTATTGTTGCCATTTCGATAATTTGATTTACATTCAGCGCGCACGGATCCTTGGAAAATCCTTTGGCAATCATCCCGGCTGTGCGCATCTGCTCAAACATGCTTAACGTGCACGCGCTGGCGGCTCCGTCTGTGCCAAGCGCCGTATTGACGCCCGCTTCAAGCAGTTTGGCGACCGGGCTCGCGCCGCATCCAAGCCGCATATTGCTTACCGGACAATGGATAACGCTTGCACCTGATTTGCTCAAAATCTCAATATCACGATCTGAAAGACTTACGCAGTGAACCGCTGCCGTGCTCTCATTTAAGCAGCCGATCCGAGATAAGTATTCCACCGGTGAGCATCCGAACGCTTTGATGGCGTTTTCGCGCTCTTCATCGGTCTCCGACAGATGAATCTGCCATGTGGTGTCAAGCGTTTGCGCAAGCTGCATCGATGCCTGAAGCGCTTCTTTGGAAACAGAGTAGGGCGCGTGCGGCGCTAAATTAATACTGAGAAGATCATCGTCGGCGGCTGACGCAAAGAGCTTTTCCGCGCCCTGAAGACACTGCGCCTCTCCGCTGTACTCTTTGGACGGAAAGCCGATCACAAACGCGCCTTCGACAACGCGAAGCCCGTTTTCCCTTAGGCCTCTTGCGGCTTCAGCGCCGTAAAAATACATGTCGTGGCACATGGTCGTGCCGCCGTGAATCATTTCCGCTCCGCCTAAAAGCGCACCCTGATAAACAAATTCCGGACTCATCAGTTTGCCTTCAATCGGCCAAATGCACTCGGTTAGCCACTGCGGAGTGGTCAGATCGGGCCCGACGCAGCGAAGCAGATTCATCGAAGCGTGCGTATGACAATTAATTAAGCCGGGCATCAGAGCGCAGTTTTCAAGCTGCTCAATTTCGTCAGCTTCAAAATCCGCTAATTCCGAGATCGGAGCGATCGCTAAAATCCGACCGTCCCGGATCGCCAGAAAATGTCCTTCAAGAACTGCGCCTCGGGGCACGACCGGAATTATCCAGCGAGGAATAAGAATTTTGTCAGCTTTCATCGTTTGTCTCGGCTGCTGGGTTGAACGGCTTAATGTGTCTAAGTTCATCCTCGATGAGAGGACGCGTCCTGCTCAGCTCGTAGGAGGCCTGAGCCACTAAAAAGAAATTATCGTCTAATCCGAAATAGCGCGACAGGCGCAGCGCCGTGTCCGCGCTCACGCTTCGTTTTTCCGCAAGTATCTGACTGATGCGCGTCTGCGGCACGCCGATGTCTTTGGCAAGTCGATAAGGCGTGATGCCGAGCGGCTCTAAAAACACTGTTTTTAAAATCGTCCCGGGATGAATGGAAGATAAATCAATCATTAGTAACGTAATACGATAGTATCGTCTTACAATATCACATAAAAATCGATCAAAATAAGTTTTAGCATCGTTTTCGGCATTATTTGGCGTTTCGTCACGTAAAATTGACAGGTTAATTTTTGATGTCATAAAAGGATTTACAGATGGCTGACAACGATCAGAACGAAGACACAAAAGAAAAGCCGGAAGGCGAAGAAGGCAAGCGCCGTCCCCGCGGCCGCAAGACCGACCGCAGAGGCGAACCCGATTGGGCGCTGATTCGTGAGCAGGTTAATAAAGCGGAACGCGTTTCGCTTGAAGAGGAAATGCGCCGCTCTTACCTGGATTACGCGATGAGCGTCATCATGGGTCGCGCGCTTCCGGACGTGCGAGACGGCCTGAAACCGGTACACCGCCGTGTGCTGTTCGCGATGCATGAGCTGAACAACACTTACAACAGCGCGCATAAGAAATCCGCTCGCGTCGTCGGAGACGTGCTCGGTAAATACCATCCGCACGGCGACTCCGCCGCCTACGAAACGATCGTTCGTATGGCGCAGAGTTTCTCCATGCGCTATCCGCTGGTTGACGGGCAGGGCAACTTCGGCTCAATCGACGGTGACGGCGCTGCGGCGATGCGTTACACCGAAGTTCGTTTGGCAAAGATTTCTTCTGAAATGCTTGTCGGTCTCGAAGAGGACGCTGTTGATTTTGTACCGAACTACGACGGTAGCGAAAAAGAGCCGACGGTTCTCCCGACGCTGCTTCCGGAGCTGCTGGTCAACGGATCGGCCGGTATCGCGGTCGGTATGGCGACCAATATTCCGCCGCACAACCTCTCTGAAACAGTCAACGCGTGTCTGCTGATGCTTGAGCATCCGGATGCGACGATTGATGAGATCATCAAGGTTCTTCCCGCGCCGGACTTCCCCACAGGCGGTATTCTTTACGGTCTTGCCGATGTGCACGAAGCCTACAGAACCGGTAAAGGCAAAGCGGTGCTTCGCGCCAAAACGCATATTGAAGAATGGGATAACGGCAACCGTGAATCCATCATCATCGACGAAATCCCTTATCAGGTGAATAAGCGCCTGCTGCTGGAGAAGATTTCTCAGCTCGGCAGTGAAAAGAAAATCGAAGGTATTTCCTACGTTCGCGACGAATCCGATAAAACCGGTATGCGCGGCGTTATCGAGCTCAAACGCGGCGCCAACGCCAACGTTGTTCTCAATCAGCTTTATAAGAACACGCAGCTTCAGGATTCCTTCGGCATTAACTTGGTCGCTCTGGTGAACGGTCAGCCGAAACTGCTCAATATCAAGGAAATTATTCAGGAATTCCTCTTCTTCAGAAGAGAAGTGGTGAACCGCCGGACACGCTTCCAGCTCGATAAGGCGATTTCCAAGATCTATTTGGTGGAAGGCCAGGCGGTCGCGCTCGCCAACCTCGATGAATTCATTGAGATCATCAAGACATCAGCCAACGGCCAGGAAGCCGAGGCTCGTCTGCTCGCGCGCGAGTGGCCGGCTGAAATTGCCGCTCAGCTGATTGAACGAGCTCAGATGGATAAGAGCGAAATGCGTCCGAAGGGCGAGGATCTCAATCTTGGTCTCACCGATCAAAAGACTTATCGACTGAGCTCGCTTCAGGCAAGAAATATTCTTCAGATGCGCCTGCAGAGCCTGACCGGTCTCGAGCAGGACAAGATTCGCGGCGACTATCAGGCACTTGCTGATCAGATTGTCGATCTCAACGATATTCTGAGAAAACCCGAGCGCGTGACACAGATCATTGCCCAGAGTCTGAGAGATATTCAGGCTCAGTACGGCGACGAACGTCTGACAGAGATCGTTCCGTTTGCCGAAGGTGTTAAGACGAAAGATCTGATTCCGCTTCGCGAAATGGTGGTCACCATGACCGATACCGGCTACATCAAGAGCCAGGCTTCGACCGAGTACCGCGCTCAGAAACGCGGCGGACAGGGTAAGAAAGCGGCTCAGATGCGCGAGGGCGATCTGATTAACCAGCTCTTTGTGGCGACTACCCATGACGTGCTGCTCTGCTTCACGAATAAAGGCCGCATGTACTGGCTTAACGTCTGGGATGTTCCGGAAGGCTCTTCGGCTTCCAAAGGCAGACCGATCGTTAACCTCCTTGAACTCGTGGAGGACGAAAAAGTCACGGTTGTCCTTCCGATCTCCGACGAGGACTACGACAAAGACTGGTACATCTTTATGGCAACCGCCTCGGGTACCGTTAAGAAGACTCCGATCGGCGACTTTAGAAATCAGCGCAGGGCGGGCATTATCGCCATCAACCTGCTTGAAGACGACGTGCTGATCGGCGCGGCTGTCACTGACGGCAGGCACGATGTGATGCTCTTCAGCGACGACGGCAAGGCGGTACGCTTTGCCGAAGACGAAGTCCGCAGCATGGGCCGCGCTGCAACCGGTGTCCGCGGTATGCGTCTTGAGTTCGGACAGAAACTGATCGCGATGCTGGTCGCGGGCGACGATGACATGACAGTCCTTACCGCTACCGAAAACGGTTACGGCAAACGTACTCCGATTGCGGACTACACCCGCCACGGCCGCGGCACTAAGGGCATGATCTCTATCCAGACGTCGGAACGCAACGGCAAGGTGGTCGCAGCGCTCCTCGTCAAGGATGAAGATGAAATCATTCTTCTTACCTCCGAGGGCAAACTCGTGAGAACACGCGTCAGCGAAATTCGCGTGATGTCGCGCAACACTCAGGGCGTCACACTGATTTCTATGGCTTCCGACGTTCATCTGGTCGGCCTGGAACGCGTGACGGAGAACGATGACGGAGATGCCGCTTCGGATGAAAACGCCGTAGAGGCCGAAGTCATTTCCGAAACAGCGGCAGAAGAAAAAGAGATCGAAGAGAAAGACCGCGAAATCATCGAGGAAGAAAAAGATGACGAGAATTTATAACTTTGCCGCCGGCCCTTCGGCCATGCCGCTCAGCGTGCTTGAGCAGGCGGCAGCGGAAATGACGGATTGGCACGGCTTAGGTCTGTCCATCCTCGAAATGAGCCACCGCAGCAAAGACTTCATTGGTATCTACCGTGAAACAGTCTCTCTGCTGCGTGAGCTTTACGGCATCCCTGATGAATACGAAGTCATGTTCCTTCAGGGCGGCGGTCACTTAGAGTTCGCTATGGTCCCCATGAACTTCTCCGTGGGCGGCTGCGGCAATTATGCGGTGAACGGGGTCTGGAGCAAGAAGGCCTTTAAGGAAGCTCAGAAGATCGGAGAAGCGGCCGAAGCGGCCTGCGTCGATCTCAGAGCGCCGCGTCAGGACGAAATCAAGCTGACGGAGAACGCTTCCTACCTGTACTACTGCTCTAATGAAACGGTTAACGGTATCCGCTACTGGTATACGCCCGAAGTGTCTGTGCCCCTGATTGCGGACATGTCAAGCGACTTTCTTAGTCAGCCGGTCGATGTCCGCAAGTTCGGTCTTATCTTCGCGGGCGCTCAGAAGAACTTCGGACCGGCGGGGCTCACCGTCGTCATCGCGCGCAGAGATCTGCTCGGAAGAGCCGATCCCTCGACACCGACGATGCTCGACTACGAAACCTACGCAAAGAGCGAATCAATGTACAACACGCCGCCCACCTTTGCGATCTACATCGCCAATCTGGTCGCGCGCTGGCTGCTCGATCAGGGCGGTGTCAAGGAAATGCAGCGCCGCTCTGTCATTAAGAGTCAGATCCTTTACGATCTGATCGATCAGTCCGAGGGCTTTTATTACAACAACGTGGAGAAGATTTCCCGTTCACGCATGAATGTCGTCTTCAACCTCAAAGACGAGTCACTAAATGACGAATTCGTACGTCAGGCCTATGAGAAGCGTCTTGCCAATATTAAAGGGCACAGAATTCTCGGCGGCATGAGAGCTTCTCTGTACAACGCCGTCAGTATCGAGGCGGTGGAAGTGCTTGCCGACTATATGAAGAAATTTGCCGAAGCTCACAGCTAAGGAGAAGACTCAGAATGAACATTGATGAAGAGCTAAAACCCCTTCGCGCTCAAATCGATGAAATCGACGCTCAGATCGTTGAGCTTCTGAATCGAAGAGCTGAAGTTGTAAAGAAGGTCGGTGCGGTTAAGGGAAGCACTAATGCGCCCGTTTATCGTCCCGACCGGGAGGCCGAAGTGCTGCGCAAAGTTTGGGCGCAGAGCAAAGGCGCTATGACGGAAAAGGGCATCAGCAGCATATTTAAAGAGATTATGAGCGCCTGCCGCGCGCTGGAACATAAGGCGCGCGTCGCTTACCTCGGGCCTCAGGGCACGTTCAGCGAGCTTGCGATGCTTCGTCAGTTCGGAGCGGGTGTGGACGGCATTGCCTGTGAACGCATTGATGATGTGTTTCATGCGGTGGAAGCGGGCAGCGCCGACTACGGTATCGTCCCGATCGAAAACTCGACTGAGGGCGCGGTCAATCGCTCGATGGACTGCCTTCAGCTCACGAATCTGACGATCATTGCGGAGACCTCAATCCCGATCAACCATAATCTTCTGACAACGTCCGGCTGTATGGACGGCGTCAAGCGCGTTTACTCCCATCCACAGTCGCTCGGACAGTGCGTGAGCTGGCTGAACCGCCACTATCCGCAGCTTGAGCGGGTCCCCGCGGCAAGCAACGGCGAAGCGGCTCGTCTCGCTTCTTTGGATCCGGAATCCGCCGCGATCGCAGGCGAAGCGGCTGCTGAGCATTACGGACTGAAGATTGCTTATCCGAGCATTCAGGATCAGTCCACCAACCGCACGAGATTTGTGGTGCTCGGTAAAGAAGGAACGTCACCCTCTAAGGCGCCGGGAAAAGACAAAACATCCCTGATTATTTCCGTACCGCATAAAGCCGGAGCGCTCTTTCAGGCGCTCAAGCCGCTCTATGACCACGGCGTTTCAATGACGCGCTTTGAGTCGCGCCCGGCCAAACGCGGTTCATGGGAATATTTCTTCTACGTGGATATTGAAGGTCATTGCGATGATCCCAAGGTACGCAGCGCACTGGATGATTTCCGCAGCAGCTGCGCTTCATTTAAGAATTTAGGCTCTTATCCGATTGCCAATGAAGAAAGCGGATCAGAAGACAAAGGAACAAAGTTATGAGCGAAGAACAAACAATCCAAACCCCGCTCTGGGTTCAGGAACTGGATAAATACAAGGCGAGCAAGCCGATTGAGGACGTTGCTGCGGATCTCGGCCTGAAGCCGGAAGATATTATCATGCTGGTCGCCAACGAAAACCCGAACGGCATGAGCGACAAGGTTAAGGAAGCGGTCTCTAAGGCGGTCTTCAGCCTGAACCGTTACCCGGACGCGGACTCCTACCATCTGCAGAAGGCGATTGCCGAGAAGTACGGCGTGCCTCAGGATTGGGTTGTGATCGGAAGCGGCTCGAGCGAGCTTCTCGGACTGGCGGCACAGACGGTGCTCTCCGTCGGCACAACTGCGATTTATCCGCAGTACTCCTTCTCGCTTTATCCGATGGTGGCGCGTCTTTGCGGTGCTGAAACGATTGAAGTGCCGGCAACAGACGACTACAACGCGGATCTGCAGGCGATGCTTGACGCGATTGACTCGAGAACCCGCCTGATTTTCCTGACCAATCCGAATAATCCGACCGGAACGTATTTGGCCGAGGACGACATCCTGCAGTTCCTGGATCAGGTTCCGCCGAATGTTATGGTGCTCTTTGACGAGGCGTATGTGGAATTTTTAGAGCCTGCGCTTCAGTGCGATTCTGTCGAAATGGTCCGCAGACACCCCAACGTGATGATCGCAAGAACTTTCTCCAAGGCATACGGGCTGGCGGGCGCCCGCGTTGGGTACGGTATTGCGCAGCCCGAGCTTCTTTCTCTGCTCAACCGCGTGCGTCATCCCTTTAACGTGAATGATCTATCTCAGATCGCCGCTCTTGCCGCGCTCAAGGATCAGGATTTTGTGAAGAAGACGCTCGAAGTTAACAAAGAGGGCATTAAATTCCTGACCGAAGCGTTCGATCAGCTTGAACTGCCTTATATGGGGCTTCATGCGAATTTCATCACAGTCCGCATCGGCAGCCATGCCGATGAGATTGTCGATTATCTGCTGAAGAAGGGCATTATCGTGCGCCGTATGCGCTCTTATGACCTTCCTGAATGGGTTCGCGTCACGGTCGGAACACCCGAGCAGAACGAGAGATTCCTCGAGGTTCTCAAGGAAGGTCTGAACAAGTTCGGAGAGTAGCTTTGGCAACAATGTCTGTATTGGGCTGCGGACTGATCGGCGGATCCGTAGCCCTGAGCTGGAAAAAGGCGGGTCTTGTCGATCATGTAATCGCCTTTGATATCAATGAAGAGAACCTGAAAACCGCGCTTGAGAAAAAGGTCGCTGACGAATGTACCCTCTCCCTTCGCGAGGCGGTTGAGAAATCCGATATTATCGTCGTGTCCGTGCCTGTCAAGGCGATGGAAAGCGTTTTTGCCGAAATCGGCAAGTACCTTAAAAAGGGCGCGGTGGTCACTGATGTCGGTTCCACCCGCGGCTCGGTCATTGCGGCCGCGCGCAAGGGGCTCGGAGATAAATTCAATCAGTATGCGCCCGCGCATCCGATCGCGGGCGGCGAGATGCCGGGCGTCGAGTACGCCGATCCCGATCTCTTTCTGAATAAGGTTGTGATCTCCACGCCTGCCGAGGGTATGGATCCGAAGGTTGTCGAACTGATTACGGAGAACTGGAAAAAAGCGGGCTCCAAAGTTCAGGAGATGACGCCCGAGGAGCATGACAGAATTTTTGCGTCCGTCAGCCACCTTCCGCATGTGCTTGCTTATGCGCTTGTTGACATGATCGCGAAGGAGCCTTCCGCGCACGTCAAATTGAAAATGGCGGGTGCGGGATTTAGAGACTTCACCAGAATCGCGGCGAGCTCACCTGTGATGTGGCGCGATATCTGCATCAGCAACCGCGACGCGATTTCCGAGGAGCTCCGCAGCTATCGCAAAGAGCTTGACGCGCTCCAGAAATATATTGATGAGGGCGACGCTCAGGCCATTGAACGCGTGTTTGAGAACGCGATGCGTAATCGCCGCGGACTGGTTTTCCCCGGCAAATAGCAGTAAAAAGGATTCTATTTATGAATGAATGTCTCAGAGTCAGTCCGATTTCAGCGGTTAGAGGCTCGGTGAGTCTTCCGGGTTCTAAAAGTATTTCCAACCGGGCGCTTCTCCTGTCGGCTTTATCCGACGGCGTCACTGAGGTGCGAAACCTTTTGGTGGCGGAAGATACCGAAATGATGCTTGGCGCACTGCGCGGGCTCGGAGTCGGATTTGAGCAGAATGAAGACGGCACGATCGTTAAGGTGACGGGCTGCGGCGGAGCATTCCCGGTTAAAAAAGCCGATCTCTTTCTCGGCAACGCGGGAACCGCTATGCGTCCTTTAGCCTCTTCGCTCGCTTTCAGCGGCGGGGAATACACGCTTGACGGGGTTGCCCGCATGCGTGAGCGTCCGATCGCGCATTTGGTTGAAGCGCTCAACGCACTTGGAGCGAAAATTTCATATTTAAACGAAGCAGGTTTTCCACCGATCAAAATCGAACCGGCGTTTCACATTCGAGGAAACCTCGCGCACATTCGCGGAGATGTCTCCAGTCAGTTCCTCTCAGGACTTCTGATGGCTGCGCCTCTGCTTGCGCCGGAGGAAGGCCTGAGGATACGCGTAGACGGCGAACTGATCAGCTCGCCGTACGTCTCGCTGACGTGTCGTCTCATGGAGAAATTCGGTGTGACGGTAAAAACAACGGAGAAAGACTTCCTTGTTCCTCGTGCGCGCTACAAATCGCCGAGCGTTTTTGAAGTGGAAGCAGATGCTTCGAGCGCATCGTATTTCCTCGCGCTTGGCGCTCTTGTCGGACCTCTCAAAGTGGAAGGGGTCGGACAGGACAGCGTTCAGGGAGACGCTGCTTTTGTGGAGTATCTGGCAAAGATGGGCGCATCGGTTACCCGCGGTGAAAATTGGATCAAAACCGCACCGAATCCTTATGCGAAAAAACTCCACGGGATTGACGCGGATGTGAGAACCATTCCGGATGCGGCAATGACGCTTGCGGCTATTGCGCCGATGTGCGACGGCGAAACGACGCTCAGAGGAATCGGCAGCTGGCGGGTTAAGGAAACCGACCGTATCGCCGCGATGGAAAAAGAGCTGAGCAAAGTCGGCTGCAAGGTGGAAAGCGGCGAGGATTGGATTCGTATTACACCGCCGGAGAAACTGCAGAGCGCGACGTTTGACACTTACAAAGACCATCGCATGGCAATGTGCATGTCCCTGATCGCGGCGGCCGGTGTTCCTGTATTTATTAATGATCCGAAGTGCGTCGCAAAAACTTTTCCGGATTATTTCACTCGCCTTTCAACAGTGGTGGAGAATTAAGAATGGCAGATATTATCGCGATTGACGGACCGGTCGCTTCGGGCAAAGGCAGCGTTTCGGCTGGTGTCGCCAAAGTTTTAGGTTTTCATGTTCTGGACAGCGGCGCGCTTTACCGACTGGCGGGGACAGCCTGCGTGAAAGAAGGTGTATCGCTTGACGATCAGGCTGCCGTGACGAAAGTCGCAGAAAATATGAACCCGCTTTTTAAGGACGGCAGAATTTATCTGAACGACGAAGATGTGACAGATGTTATCCGTACTGAAGAAGCGGGATTAAACGCGAGTCAAATCGCGGCCTATCCTACGGTTCGGGACGCGCTTTTTCAGCTACAGAGACGCTGCGCGCAGGAGCCGGGGCTTGTGGCTGACGGCAGGGATATGGGCGCAGTGGTGTTCCCGGATGCCTGTCTTAAAATTTTTCTTACAGCTTCGGCCGAATCTCGTGCAAAGAGACGTTATAACCAGTTGAAAGAAAAAGGAATTGATAGTAAAATCGACGACCTTGTTTCTGACTTGAAGGAGAGAGACCGACGCGACACTGAGCGCGCGGTAGCACCGCTCAAGCCGGCGGAAGGCGCGAGGATATTGGATTCCTCTGAACTTACGCTTCAGGAAACCATAGATAAAGTTCTCTCATGGTATCGGGAGATTAGGCCCTAAAAAGCCCTTTAATTTTGATGCCCCTATCGTCCATGGTGGCCGATGGGAATTTTTAACCGCTTTATTTCGATAAAGCAAACCATTTACATTCATGACCAACACTACAACCAAACCTACCGAAAGTTTTGCTGAGTTATTCGAGCAGAGTATCGCTAAGCAGGAAATGAAACAGGGCGAAGTCATCCCTGCAGAAGTTGTCCGCGTTGATTACAACTACGTTGTTGTTAACGCAGGCCTGAAGAGCGAAGCCTTCATTCCTGTTGAAGAATTCAAGAATGACCGCGGCGAAGTTGACGTCAAGGTAGGTGACTTCGTTTCCGTCGCTATCGAAAACCTCGAAAACGGCTACGGCGACACCATCCTGTCCCGCGACAAAGCTAAGCGCCTTGCCGCCTGGCTCAACCTTGAAAAAGCCCTCGAATCCGGCGAGCTGGTTACCGGTACCGTTACAGGCAAAGTTAAGGGCGGCCTGACAGTGATGACCAACGGCATCCGCGCATTCCTGCCGGGTTCCCTCGTTGATACACGTCCCGTTAAGGACACCACACCCTACGAAGGCAAGACCCTTGAATTCAAGGTTATCAAGCTTGATCGTAAGCGCAACAACGTTGTTCTTTCCCGCCGCGCGGTTGTCGAAGCCTCTATGGGCGAAGAAAGAGCCAAACTCCTTGAAACACTCAAGGAAGGCGCTGTTGTTAAGGGCATCGTTAAGAACATCACTGACTACGGTGCATTCGTTGACCTCGGCGGTATCGACGGTCTTCTGCACATCACCGACCTCGCATGGCGCCGCGTACGTCATCCGAGCGAAGTTCTTGAACAGGGCCAGGAAATCACAGCCAAGGTTCTCAAGTTCGACCAGGAAAAGAATCGTGTTTCTCTCGGTATCAAGCAGCTTGGCGAAGATCCCTGGATCGGTATCGCCCGCCGCTACCCGCAGGGTACACGTCTCTTCGGCAAAGTCACCAACATCACTGACTACGGTGCTTTCGTTGAGATCGAATCCGGTATCGAAGGTCTTGTCCACGTTTCCGAAATGGATTGGACAAACAAGAACGTCGATCCGAAGAAAGTTGTTGCTCTCGGCGACGAAGTTGAAGTCATGGTTCTCGAGATCGACGAAGAACGCCGTCGTATCTCTCTCGGTATGAAACAGTGCAAGCCGAATCCTTGGGAAGAATTCGCTGCTTCTCATCAGAAGGGCGACATCGTCAAGGGCCAGATCAAGTCCATCACTGACTTCGGTGTCTTCATCGGCCTCGAAGGCGGTATCGATGGTCTTGTTCACCTCTCTGACCTCTCCTGGACAGAACCCGGTGAGGAAGCTGTTCGCAAGTACAAGAAGGGCGAAGAACTCGAAGCTATGGTTCTCACCATCGATGTTGAACGCGAACGCATCTCCCTCGGTGTTAAGCAGATGAGCGGCGACCCGTTCACCAACTTCTGCTCTGCTCACGAAAAGGGCACTGTTGTGACAGGTACTGTCAAGAGCGTTGACGCCAAGGGTGCTGTTATTGACCTCGGCAACGACACTGAAGGCTATCTGCGCGCCAGCGAAATCGGCACAGATCGTGTTGAAGACGCCAGAAACGTTCTTAAGGAAGGCGATGAAGTCACCGCCGCCATCGTTAATATCGATCGTAAGAACCGCTCCATCCAGCTCTCCGTCCGTGCTAAGGACCAGGCTGAAACGCGTGAAGCGATGGCTAAGATCGGCAGCGATGAATCCAACTCTGGTACGACTAATCTCGGCGCTCTTCTCAGAGCAAAACTGGATCAGTCTAAATAATTACCAGAGAGCTTTAAGAAATGACCAAATCTGAACTCATCGCACTGTTGGCAAACGACCCCATGGTTATTGCCAATCGTCTGACGGTCAGGGATGTTGATGATGCAGTTAACTCCATCCTCAACGCCATGACTGCAGCTCTTGCGCAGGGCAGTAGGATCGAAATCCGCGGGTTCGGAAGTTTCTCGTTGAATTACAGACCGCCTCGTATCGGTCGTAATCCGAAAAGCGGTGCGACCGTTGAAGTTCCCGCAAAAATCGTGCCTCACTTCAAAGCAGGCAAGGAAATGCGTGAACGAGTGGATAACTCTGTTACTGAAGAGTAATGAGTAAGCGATTTCAATAAAGCGCCCGGCCCGGCTGAATAAGCCGGGCCTTTTTTTGCCGAATATTTTGTTCTTTGTCCCGATATAAACATCATTAGCGCTCAGCGAGGTAATGAGAATTACAATGGCAGGACAGTGAAAGCTCCCTCGTGGAGCACAATGACAGATAGATTATTAGACAGAGTGCGTAAAGTTATGACAACTGAAAATACGGTCAATGATCCGCAAAAAGTTTTGGATGAAGCCGCGCAGCTGCGCGGACTGGGCAAATTCTCCGATGCGATAGGTCTGCATCAGCAGTTAAGCGCTGATAAGAATATCCCTCTTCAGGTTCGCATCGATGCGCTGAAAGAACTGGCGATTGATTTTCTGAAAGCGGGAATGTTTGATCGAGCGGAGGCTGCTTATGAAGAACTCGCCGATCAAACGGAAGAGCTTCGTATCGAGGCCGATAAACAGCTTCTCAAGCTTTATGAAATGACGAAGGATTGGAATAAGGCGGTCACTAAGGCTGAAGAGCTTCAAAAAATTACAAAAGAGCAGTATCAATCCCGTATTGCACAGTTTTACTGTGAACTTGCCGCCATCAGTCTGAAGTTAAAGAAACCCGAAGAAGCGGAAAAAAATGTCCTTGAAGCGTTAAAAGCGGAACCGACAAGTGTTCGCGCGCGAATCCTGCGGGGCGATATTCTGAAGGCTAAGGGTGAGACCGACGCGGCAGTTAAGGCCTGGCAGGAAGCGGTCAAAGATTCTCCTAATCTTGAGAGTCTCGTCGCAGTTAAGATCTTCCCGACGCTCGCACTTCAGGGCAAAATGCAGGAAGCGGTTGGATATGTGCTTCAGGCCGCTCAAAAGGATCCTGCAATCTTGAATTTGGCCGCCTTTATGATCGTAAAAGCGGGTAAAGGCGAAGATGCTGTCTCAATGCTTAAAGCCGTGCCGGCACAGGGGCCGGCTGCCAACGCGATTTCTGCGCTCATCAGCGCGGTTGAACAAACCTTGAAGCGGCAGGCTGCTGCCGGAAAGAATCCACTTATTCCGACCGGACTTTCCGAATTTAAGTGCAAAGAATGCGGCTTTAGAACCCACAGTTATTTATGGCGTTGCCCGGCTTGCGGAGCATGGGATACGATGGACTTGGAAAAGAAATAGGCGCCTGCGGGGGGATTTTTTAAAAAAGAGCAAAATTGGAAACAATTTATCATTCTTTTTTATGACAAAAATTCCTCTCAGTACCCGATAATAGTGGGATAAACATAACCTTTTTTAACCGAGGATTGATCAGTAGATATGTTAAAAAGAATAGGCTTTTTCCTTCTGACCAACTTAGCTGTTCTCGTCGTACTTGGCGTTGTCCTGAACATCGTTTCAGCTGTGTTCGGAATTAATTTCGCCAATGTTGCAGGCGCAGGCCAGAACTTAGGCACGCTTCTTGTCTTTGCCGCCATTGTTGGCTTCAGCGGCTCCATCATTTCTCTTCTGATGAGCAAAATGATCGCTAAACGCACTATGGGCGTTCAGATGATCGATGTCCAAAATCCGGCCAACAAGCTTGAAGCCTGGCTGGTCAATACTGTGCATTCACATTCTCAGAAAGCCGGTATCCCGATGCCGGAAGTCGGTATTTACGAAGGCGAAGCAAACGCCTTTGCGACCGGTCCGACAAAAAATTCTGCCATGGTTGCGGTTTCCACCGGTCTTCTTTCGAGCATGAATAAAGAAGAAGTCGAAGCCGTGCTTGCACACGAAATCGCGCACGTTGCAAACGGCGACATGGTCACTATGACTCTGATTCAGGGCGTGACCAACACATTCGTAGTCTTCCTTTCCCGAGTGATCGGTAACTTTGTTGACCGCGGCGTTCTGCGCAACGAAGACGACGCTCCCGGCATCGGCTATTACGTGACTTCGCTTGTCCTGGATATCGTGCTTGGATTCCTTGCTGCGATGGTTGTGGCTGCCTTCTCTCGTCACCGCGAATTCCGTGCTGATGCGGGTGCTGCTCAGATCATGGGTTCTTCTGCTCCGATGATCAATGCGCTTGCCAGACTCGGCGGTGTTCCGACCGAGGAGCTTCCGGCTGCAGTTAAAGGCTTCGGCATCATGGGCAACATCGGTGAACTCTTAGCGAGCCATCCGCCGATTGAAGCTCGTATCGCAGCGCTTCGTGAAATGCGCTGATCCCTGTACTAAATCAGCAGATAAGACAACGGCCGCGTAAGCGGCCGTTGTGCTTTTCAGTTACGGATTATTCCGTGTATTCCGGCTCTTCCCAGACATAGACTGAGGGAAGCTCTCCTGTGTATTTAACAACGTCAACCAAGCCGGAGGAGGCGATATTGCCGCAGGCGAGGTTTGATGTCGGAACGTCCATACTCAGCGTATTGGAGTTGCCGTGGATATCGAGCAGAGTACCGTCTTTCATCTTCTTCGGTGCGTACCATGCGCCGTGATGCAGAACGACAGCATCCTTGCGGACTCGATCCGTGACATAGGCGCCGGCCAGAGCCGCGCCTCGGTCGTTTTTGACCATGACGATGTCACCGTTCTTAATGCCTCGGGCAGAAGCGTTATCCGGATGAATCCAGAGCGGTTCACGGCCTCTGATATCCGCAAAGTAATGGCCGACAGCGCCGTCAAGCTGGCTGTGCATACGATAGCGGCTCTTGCAGGCCATATAGGCAAGCGGATACTTGCGGTTCGGAGTATTAAGGCATTCCGTCGGTTCGAGATAACTCGGATGACCTAAGCAGTCTTTGTAGCCGTAAGAGTGGATCTTCGGGCTGAAGATCTGAATCTTGCCGCTTTCCGTTGAGAGGTCGTTTGTTTCAGGATCCGCTCTGAAGTCGGCAAAGGCGACGAAGTCTCTGTCGGCCGGTTTCACGTCATAGAGGAAGTAGCCTTTCTTCCAGAAGTCTTCAAAACTCGGGAGCGCTACACCCATCTTGGTTCCAAGCTGACGGGATTCCTCGTAGACACGTTTAATCCATCCCATTTCGTCAAGACCTTCTGTGAACTGCTGTTCGCATCCCATGCGTTTAGCAAGCTGAGAGAAGATCCAATAGTCGGGTTTGGATTCCCACTGCGGTTCAATCGCCTGCTGCATCGCGACAAGACCATCATTGGAGTAGGTACCGATGTTGGTGATGTCGTTGTGTTCAAACTGCGTGGTTGCGGGCAGCACGATGTCCGCATGACGTGCAGTAGCGGTCCAGACGTTGTCTGTGACCACAACGGTTTCAGGTTTCTTCCAGGCTTCGGCAAGCTTATTGGTCTGAGGCTGATGCGCAAACGGATTGCCGCCTGCCCACATAACCATTTTCACTTCCGGATATGTGACCTTAGTGCCGTTAAAGTCGATAGTCTTGCCCGGGTGCAGGAAGCATTCAACAAATCGGGCAACCGGAATGACTTTGCTTCCTTTCCAATTCTGGTTAAAGGGAAGAACCGGCTTAACCGCGCCCGAGATACCGCCAAGGAACGGACCGTAGGCCACCGGCGAGCCGCCGTTGGAGTACTGATAGTTGGTTCCGATGCCGCCGCCGGGCAGACCGATCTGACCAAGTACGCTTGCAAGCGTAAAGCCCATCCAGTGCGGCTGTTCGCCGAATTGGATGCGCTGAATGCCCCAGCCCATCATGATCATGGTGCGGTTTTCCTGCAGCTCATGCGCCAGTGAAACGATCTTCTCAGCAGGAACGCCGGTGATCTTGGCTGCCCATTCAGGAGTCTTCGGAGTGTTGTCGCTCTTGCCGAGCACGTAGTCGAGGAATTTATCGTAGCCGGAAGTGTATTTCTTCAGGAATTCCTTATCCGCTTTACCGCTCTTTTCCAGTTCGTAAATCATACCGAGCATCAGGGCGCAGTCAGTGCCCGGAACCGGAGCGATCCATTCGCTGCCGAGGTATTCGCCGGTATCGGTGCGGATCGGATTGATGTCAATGGTTTTGATGCCGGATTCTTTAAGCGCACGGAAGTAGCCTGCGCCGTTATGAAGCGTAGTCA
Source organism: Parasutterella muris (assembly GCF_943193095.1). Classification (NCBI taxonomy): domain Bacteria; kingdom Pseudomonadati; phylum Pseudomonadota; class Betaproteobacteria; order Burkholderiales; family Sutterellaceae; genus Parasutterella; species Parasutterella muris. The sequence continues at coordinate 52,152 of NZ_CALPCV010000002.1, forward strand.
GCCAGTCAATGTCATTGGTGACGAGCGGGTCACACCCCCAGAGCACGACGCATTTGCTGTTCTTGAGTACATTGTCCCAGCTTGTAGAGCGGGGATCGGCAACACCGATAACATAAGGAAGAATGCGGCCGATAGCAGCGGTCGAGTAGCTGTTGATGCAGCCGATAAAACCGCCGCAGAGATTCAGTAGACGCTGCTGCAGGTTGATTGCAGCATTGATCTTGCCGGTAGACATCCAGCCGTAGGAGCGGCCGAACATTGAGCTAGGACCGTAATCCTTGTAAACGCGCTTCATCTCTTTGGCAACAAGATCCAAAGCCTGATCCCAAGTGACGCGGACCCAACGATCGTTTCCGCGCTTATCGCGGGAGGCGGGGCCGTTTTTAAGATAACTTTCTCGAACCATCGGGAAACGAATGCGGCTCGGAGAGTAGGGTAGCTCGCAGAGGCTGTTCATGTTCGGAGTGGGCGCGTAGTCGTACTCGAAGGGCAGCAGAGCGACCATTTTGCCGCCTCTGACCTGAGGACGCACAAGCCCCCAGCGGCAGGCGGTAATGCACGATCCTTCATTAATCGGTGATTTTCCAAGACTGAATGTTTCTGTCAGCGCAAGATCGGGCAGCGGCTGCGGATTTGCTGCATACTGGGCAGCGCTTCCTGTGGCGGCCGGATAGTTGGCGGCGTTATTTTGTGTCGGTGCAGTCGGTTCGGCCGCGTGGGATGTGGCGGCTCCGACCCCTGTTGCCATGGATGCGGCAATGAATGTACGACGGGAGAATTTCGTCATGCATTTCTCCTATGATCTTTGGGTTAAGATTAAAGGACTTCACGGTCCGATCTAAATGATAATGATTTTCGATTAGACTGGATATATAGTAGTTTTCTGAATTGTCTTTTTCTTATTTTTTTATTTATTTTTCAATATATTGGGTGATATATGAGAAAGAGCCTTTGTGCCGCAGCGCTTCTGTGTTTTGCCGCATCCGCATCAGCGGCTTATAAAGATGGAACCTATGTCGGTGTTGGAAACGGCAAAGGTGGAAGAACGAAAGTCAGCGTTGTGGTAAAAGACGGAAAAATCTCTGATGTCAAAATTCTGAGACACTCCGATACGGACGCAATTATGGCAGGACCTGCCGCGGAGCTTCCCGCAGCGATGGTCAAAAACAATACGCCTGACGTCGCGGATGTGGGCGGAGCGACGGAATCTTCTCACGGAATCAAACAGGCGGTAAAAGACGCGCTTTCCAAAGCGCAGTAAAAATAAAGGAGGCTCTTGGGCCTCCTTAACTTTTTTAGCGGATCCAAACCGGCTGACCAAGCTCCTTCTTTTTGGCCACACGGACCGCGAAGATGCCGACAATAGAACCTGAAAGAATCAGACCTCCCGTGATCGCAGACCAGTAGCCCGCAGCCCCGAGCGGCTCCGGTGTCAGATAATCGGTAAACGCCAGAATGCTTCCAAATCCCAAACCGAAGCCCCACAGGAAGACGCCGTAGAGCACCATCGGCAGTACTGTAATTCGATAGCCGCGCATTGCAAAGCTTCCGACACAGTTAATGGCGTCAAATACGTGGTAAATCGAGCAGAACGCAATCAGGGAGGCTGCAACAGCGATGACTTCCTGATCCTTGGTATAGAGACCGAGGAAGAAATACTTGAAGAAGTACAGCAACAGAGCGACGCAGACCGCCAGACAGATAGCAAATTTCAATGTTCTCTTGGTGGCTAGACGCGCATTCTGAGGACTGTTTGCTCCGATCGACTGCGCAACCAGCACCGAGCTTGTGACACCGATAGCGAGAGGCGCCATGTAAAAGAGTGAACTGAGGTTGGACACGATCTGGTGCGCTGAAACGATATCTGCGCCAAGACGAGAAATGAAAATCGTCATGAACGTGAAAGACGTCACTTCAAAGAAGGAAGAAAGCCCGATCGGAATACCGAGCCGCAGCAGATTGGCAAGCGCCTTGAGGTCCGGTTTGCAGATTCTTTCCTGACGCATCTTTGCGTAGAAGCTGTCATAGTGCCAAATGGCCCAATAAAGCGTGCAGCTGAGAAACGCATTAATGGTCGAAGAAATCGCGCATCCTGCGCCTCCGAATCCCGGAATGATCCACCAGCCGAAAATAAACGCGTAGTTTGTCGGGATCTTAAACAGCAGCATCAGAAGTGCAATCCACATCGCCACTTTCGGGCGAGAGACCGCGGCGTTAAGCGCCATGTAGGCTCTGCCGCACATCGCTGCAGGAAGTCCGATGGCGTTGATGATCAAAAAGCTTGAAGCGACTTCGGCGACGCGCCCTTGAGCATTGGTGAGAGTCATCCAAAGCGGCGTATATGTCATCAGCGCGATCGCAATGACCGAGAGACACATAGCGAGCCAAATGGTCTGATGAAGCTCATAGCCGATTCGTTTATGGTTTGCGGCTCCGAAATGATGTCCTGCAATCGGAGATAAGCCCTGCATGACACCAACCAGCGCAATAAATACGGAAACCGTAACGGCCAGGCCGATGGCTACGCCGGCAAGGTCCTGTGCTCCTAAGTGGCCGGTCATCAGTGTGTCAATTGTGGCGCCGCCTACAATCGCCAAGTTGGAAATCCAAATTGGCAAAGACAGCCTCAGGATTGACCAGTAGCTCGTGTCCGGCGGCTGCAGCCGCGGCAAAACTCGTGTTGTCATACCCTCCGGCCTCAGTCTGCGACTTTCTGAAGAATAAGGAACTGCTTACCGCTTCTCGGTCTGCCTTCAATGACTTTGACCGCTCGGTAGTCTGAGAGCGACTCTGGGGCTTCTTCAGAATCAGCGTTTACGCTTGCAACAACCCATTCGGGCTGTTCTTCCTCGTTAAAGGAAATGCCGCCCCAATAGTTGAATGCGGCGATATCGCTCTTGGTAAGGTTGTACTGCGCGACAGTTCCGCTTTTTGCGCCTTCGGCTGCGAGTGCCTTAGCGGCGCTGTCAGCAATTGGCTGCATGGAGCTTGCGCCGTCAATCAGGCTGACAAAGAGACTCATGACAATAACCCAGACGGCAGTAAGGCCGGCTCCGTTCAAAAGAGCTCCGCGCCAAATATAGATGGGACGACGGAATAAGCGCCAGAAAACCAGCGCAAGCCAGGCGACAGTCATCACAAGGGCAAGAATCAGCAGAATACCGCTTGTTCCGTGTTCGGTAATGTTGGGCGCCAGACGAGTCAGAGAGTAGGCCATCTTCTCAGGTTCTCCCTGAGTCCACGCATAGAAGTAGAACCACACAGCGCCGATCGCCAGTGTGTAGACGACGATGGCATAGGTATCCAGTACGTTTTCTTCCGAATGTTTGAGGCTCACAATGCCGAAAGCAGCCAAAATAGCGAGCGAAGGCACAATGCAGAGGATCGTGCTGTTGGCTTCCGTTCCTGTAAAGAGGACCGAGCAGAGCGCGACCAGGAAGAAGGAAAGCGGAATGGCTACAGGAGCCTGATGAATCTGATTGCGCCAGGAGTACACACCCCAAATCGCCAAGGGCCAAAGCGGGAACGTCAGCCAGATCAGGTTTTTGATCAGCCAGGGATAATCCGTGAGCGCAAGCGGAGCAAACGCACTGGTGCTGAGACCAAGCCAGGACCCGAACCAGTGATAGCCCTCGGCGGGATAGGCGAGGAATACCAGAGCCGGCCATATCATGGCGGTCGAAAAGGCGGACGCGAGCGTAACGATCGTACGCTTGGTGCGGCTGGTGTAATCCGGAGTGCAGATAATTGCGACCCATGCTGCAAGCGCACACCACAGACCGACGCCGGGGCTGCTGCAAAGCGCGATAGCGCCGAGCGAAAGTCCTGCGAGAATGGAACCCGTCCAAAGATAACGCAGCGAAATAACGACGCAGAAAAGTACGAAAGAGGAAAACGCGAGAACCGCTGTGACCACGGATAACTCGTGGAAGGCCGCGATCAGACCGTAGGTTCCGACTGTCATCAGTACCGCGATATCGGCTAACGCTCTTGCGTAGTCCCTTTGGTGAACTTCAGAGGCAAATACAAATTTAAGCGGAAGTGCTTCGTCTCGGCTCGCCAGAGAATAGGCTGTGTACCAGATGGAAGCGGTGGTAATCGCAAACCACAGACCGGCCGCGATGTGATAAGCGGCGACATCGCCGAAGATGCGGCCGAATAAGAGGATGCTGATCGCTTCAAGCCAATAGGAAAGAGGGCCGGCGTCAGCTACCGGAACGTCATTAATATTCGGCATCAGCCAGTCGGAGAAAGAGCCGTTCGCCATGTTCCAGGCGACACCGAACGAGGAAAGTGAGCGGCCGCTCCAAACGTCTGAGGAGAAGAACAGCGGCAATACAAAGGCGATAAGAACCGCGAAAAGAAGCCAGCGGGGGAGTTTGCGTGCCTCCGACTCATTGACGGAGGCCGGAGATGAATTTGTTGTAATCACATCAAACCTTTGTATGAGAATGGATAAATAACGACTAAATTCTAACGATAAAAAGAAGGGCAGCTTATCGCTGCCCACTCATTACAAGCGCTTACGTTTGAATTCGCAAGCGCTGCTGTCGAATATTTGCTATTACTTAGCCTTAGCTGCTTTAGCGGCTTCTGCGCTTGCCTTGAGGGCAGCAGACTTGGCAGCAAACTTCTGACGGAATTTTTCAACACGGCCGGCTTCGACGATACGTGTCTGGGCGCCAGTGTAGAAAGGATGGGATTCGCTGGATGTATCAAGCTTAACCTGCGGATAGGTAACGCCGTCGATTTCGATGGTGTCACGAGCTTCTGCGGTAGAGCGGATGATGAAGGTCTTACCGATGGACATATCGGTGAAGGCGACTTCACGATACTGCGGATGAATATTCTGTTTCATGAAAGTTCCAAAAAAATTGTCGGTCGCCACCAACCTTGCGTGACTGCCTGCCGGTGCAGGTCTTATGTCAGGCATGTCGGAACGTGCCTAAGTTAAAACAAGGGCGACATTATGCCCTAAAAATCGTTTGAAAGCAAACGGATAGATTAAGAAGAAACCGGCTTCTTCTGAAGCCGGCTGATGTCCAGGGACGGTTAGCGTCTCATCATTTCGAAGAATTCTGCGTTGTTCTTCGTGGGTTTCATCTTGTCGAGGAGGAATTCCATCGCCTGGATTTCGTCCATGTCGTAGAGGAATTTTCTCAGGACCCAAATCATCTGAAGTGTCTTCGGATCAAGCAGCAGATCTTCGCGTCGTGTGCCGCTCTTGGCCACGTTGATGGCCGGGTAGACACGTTTTTCAGCAAGACGGCGGTCAAGATGGATTTCCATGTTGCCGGTGCCTTTGAATTCTTCATAGATGACGTCGTCCATACGGCTGCCCGTTTCGACGAGAGCTGTACCGATAATGGTGAGTGAGCCGCCTTCTTCAAGATTACGCGCGGCGCCGAGGATGCGTTTCGGGCGCTGAAGCGCATTGGAGTCCACACCGCCTGTCAGGACTTTGCCGGAGGCAGGAACAACGGTGTTGTAGGCGCGGGCCAAACGTGTAATGGAGTCAAGCAGAATGACAACGTCTTTCTTGCTTTCAGCAAGGCGTTTGGCTTTTTCGATCACCATTTCGGCAACCTGAACGTGGCGAGTTGCCGGTTCATCGAAGGTGGAGGCGATGACCTCGCCTTTGACGGAGCGTTCCATTTCGGTCACTTCTTCAGGACGCTCGTCGATGAGGAGCACCATCAGAATGACATCGGGATGATTGGCGGTAATCGCATGCGCGATGTGCTGCATGAGAACCGTCTTACCGGATTTCGGAGAAGCGACCAAAAGGGCGCGCTGTCCTTTGCCGATCGGGGCGATGATGTCAATCAGTCGGCCGGTCAGGTTTTCTTCCGAAGAGATGTCGCGTTCGAGCTTGAGCATCTGATCGGGGAAGAGCGGTGTGAGGTTCTCAAAAAGAATTCTGTGTTTGAGTGCTTCGGGAGGCAGGCCGTTGACCTTATCCACTTTGACAAGCGCGAAATAACGTTCTCCGTCCTTAGGAATGCGGACTTCGCCTTCAACGGTATCGCCGGTATGAAGATTAAAGCGGCGAATCTGTGAAGGGGAAATATAAATATCTTCCGTGCTGGCTAAATATGAAGACACCGGAGAGCGAAGGAAACCGAAACCGTCAGGAAGAATTTCCAGCGTACCGTCACCGAAAATCTGTTCGCCCGCTTTCGCGCGCTTTTTAAGAATGGCGAACATCAGTTCTTGCTTGCGCAGGCGGCTTGCGTTTTCTACGTCGAGTTCGAGTGCGATATCCAGCAGCTCGGAAACGTGCTTAGACTTTAGATCGGAAAGATGCATAAGAAATATCGACAATCGGGTGATTAATAGCAAAAATGCTTCACCGATTGGGCTTAATTAAATAATAGGGAGGGAGAAAAAGAGAGGTGGGAAGTCTCGGTCGGAGCCGACCGAGACGATTCGAACAATTAGCCGATAAACTTCTGAAGGAACGCTGCGAACTGAGCAGAGTTCATAACGCCGGCCTGCTGAGCCTGAAGCTCGCCGTCTTTGTAGACAGCCAGTGTCGGCACTCCGCGAACGTTCAGCTGCTGAGCAACGCTCTGACTTTCGTCAACGTTGTACTTTACGATCTGAACGCTTTCCGGCAGCGATTCTGCGGCCTTTTCCAAAACCGGCCCAAGCATGCGGCAGGGACCGCACCAGGGGGCCCAGAAATCGACAACAACGACGCCTTTCTGATTGAGAACATCATCAACAAAGGACGCGTCCGTCACATTTTTCAAAGCCATTTTTTTAAATCTCCTATCAAAATTGGAATGCTCTGACAGAGAACTCTGTCGGAGCCCAACAGGGAAAATACTAACACCGAGGCAAATAGGAGCCGCCGGGTACTCCCCAAAAGGGGATTCTGTTGGGATTCATGTAACTATACACAGTTTGCATACTGCATGATATTGAATAGAACTGGATTTTACGCCGAGCGGTATCCAATTGTTAAGAGCCGCTTCCTATTTTTGTCTGTTCATATATAATTCTGCCTGCGAGCCCCCTCGCATATGGAAACCGTGAATCTGGTCAGGTCGGGAACGAAGCAGCCATAGCGGAGGAAGTAGTGCCGAGGTGTGGTTCGCTTTTTCTTTTTGTTTTCCGAAGTGACCGTTGATGCCGATTATCCTAAAATCGGACAGCTTGCCTTAATATAATTTTCTTCAGGAGAAAGGCACTCTTACAGCCTTGTCGGAGATTCTTCATGTCATATCAGGTACTGGCGCGTAAATGGCGTCCTCATGATTTCTCGTCACTGCTTGGGCAGGACCACGTCGTTCGGGCTCTGACTCATGCGCTGACTGAGAATCGACTCCATCACGCTTATTTATTCACGGGCACTCGAGGCGTCGGCAAAACGACGATCTCCCGTATTCTAGCCAAGTGTCTGAACTGCGTCGGGGAAGACGGCAAAGGCGGAATCACCGCCGAGCCCTGCGGAAAGTGCGAAGCCTGCCGCGCGATCGATGAAGACCGCTTCGTTGATTACATTGAAATGGACGCGGCAAGTACCCGCGGCATCGACGACATGGTCTCACTGCTCGAAAGAGCGAAATATGTTCCGACCAGCGGCCGCTTCAAGGTCTATATGATCGACGAAGTGCACCAGCTGACGAGCGCGGCGTTCAACGCCATGCTGAAAACGCTCGAGGAGCCTCCGGAATACGTGAAATTTATTTTGGCGACAACAGATCCGCAGAAGGTTCCCGTTACGGTGCTTTCCCGCTGTCTGCAGTTCAATCTGAAAAGTCTTTCTCCGCAGCTGATTTCCGATCACATGGCTGAACTTCTGGTGAAAGAGGGCGTCTCATTTGAAAAGCCCGCGCTGCGACTTCTTGCGAACGGAGCCCGCGGTTCCATGCGTGACGGACTTTCACTTTTGGATCAGGCGATCGCCTACAGCGCCGGCAATCTGACGCTGGATTCGGTGCGCGAAATGCTCGGTACCGTCGACTCCACAACTTTGGTTCGCCTGCTTGGCGCGCTTGCCAATCACGATGCTAAATCCATTATGGCGGTCGCTGATGAGATCGGCGCGCGAAGCCTTTCTTATAACCAGGCCATGAAAGATTTGGCAGTGCTTCTGCATCAGATCGCAATGGCGCAGCAGCTGCCCGATACCCTCAATCCGGAAGAGCCGGATGCGGCGGATTTGGCGAAACTCGCACAGGCATTCTCTCCAAGCGAAGTCCAGCTTTTTTATCAGATCGCGATTCACGGCCGCAACGAAATGCATTTAGCGCCGGACGAGTACGCGGGCTTTACGATGGCGATTCTGCGCATGCTCGCCTTTGCACCGTTTGAAGGCAATAAAGTTCCGGCGATACCGGCTCCGATCACGGAAAAGCAAGCGGCTGCGGCTCCGCTCCCAAAATCTGAGCCGGCGAAGGCTGAACCGCCGGCTAAAACAAACGTTCAGCCGGCTGCAGCGGAGTCTGCAGTTTCTCCTGTCGTTTCAGATCCGAAACCTCAGAAGGCAGAAGCGCCCGCATCGATGATCCCTCAGGGAGATCTGCCTCCGTGGGACATGTCAGAAAAGCGCGAAGTTGTTTATGTCGAAGGAATTCTCGCAGCTCGAGCACCGGCGCAGAAAAAAGCGGCTGTGAAAGAAGCGTCCGCACCCGATGCGACGGATAAGAGGGTCGCAGCGGTTCCTGCTCCTGCGGCGCCGGCAGCCGTCCCGAACGAATCGGACTGGGGAAATGATGACGGAGCGGCGTGGACTCCGACGGATTCAGATCTGAACTACGATGATTTAGTAGCGGCTGACCCCGTCGGGAGCAGTCCTTTTCCTTTTGATGACGTCTCGGCTCCGGATTTTCCGCCCGCAATGGACGACATCAGTTTTTCGGACGTCCCGTCAGCTCTGAAGTCCCTGCCTCGCAGAGCACGTGAAGAAGAAAAGCGTGAAGTCATCCCAGAGGAGCCGATTCAAATGAATCCTTGGCTTGAGGCGGCAGAAGCAATTCAGCTGGAAGATTCTGCTCAGCCGCTGGTGACGAGCGCCGAACTTGTCAGCTTTGAGAACAATCACATGGAACTCAAGGTGGATCTGGAGAAACTGACAGATCGGAATATGGTTGATAAACTTACCGCGAAATTGCGGGAGCGTTTCGGCGATAGTTTTACACTTTCCGTTTCAGTGGCCCGCAGCAGCGGACAGAATCTGCGCATGCTTTGGGCGCAGAAACTGAGAGACGAAAAGCGGGCGGCGTTCGCTTCGGTTAAGAACGAACCGCTCGTGAAGAAGGCTCAGGAGCTGTTTGGTTTTCAGGCGACTGCCGATGATCTCGAGCTTCTCGATGAGAACGGACAGGTCAGAAAGAATTAACTTTTTAAAAAGGATAGATAAATGAAAGGTTTTGGCGGAATGGGCCAGATGGGCCAGATGATGAAACAGGCTCAGCTCATGCAGATGAACATTCAGAAAGCTCAGAAAGAGCTTGAAACCATCGAAGTGACCGGTGAAGCCGGCAACGGTATGGTCAAAGTCACAATGACCTGCAAAAACGTCTGCCGTAGCGTTTTGATTGATGAAAGTCTGGTCGGCGCAGACGGCGATGTGGAAACACTTCAGGACCTGCTGCTTGTCGCTATCAATGATGCCAATAAGCAGGTCGAAGCAGAAACCAACAAGAAGATCAGCAAGGCAACCGGCGGCATGAAACTGCCGTTCTAATTGAATGGAACAGCCAGGTGCTATATCTGAGCTGATCGATGCGCTGAAGCGGCTCCCCGGTATCGGACCGAGAGCGGCTCAGCGCATTAGTTATCAGCTTCTCAGCGGAGATAGATCCGACGCGACTCGATTGGGCAGAGCTTTGCTCGAGGCAGTCGACTGCGTTCATAAATGTCCGAGATGCAACAGTCTTACGGATAAGGATCTCTGCATTTTCTGCTCGTCACCCAATCGTGACGACAGCCAGCTCTGCATCGTTGAAACCGTCGCCGATCTGATGGTCATTGAGCAGAGTCTTTCTTATAACGGCAGATACTTCGTACTTCAGGGCAGGCTCTCTCCGCTCAACGGCATCGGTCCGCACGAAATCGGACTGGACAAGCTGATTCAGAGAACCGCAGAGGACTCTTTGAAGGAAGTCATTATCGCAACTTCTTTTACCGCTGAAGGTGAGGCCACTGCGCTCGCGATCACGGATCTGCTGACCAAACATCATCCTCAGCTGCGTTTAACGCGTATCGCTAAAGGCGTTCCTGCCGGTGCGGAGCTTGAGTATACCGACGTGAATACCGTCGCTCAGGCGATGCTCAATCGTCGAGTGCGTGAACTCTAAACAGCATTCTTTTCTCATAAAACCGGATTTTCTGAAAATTTCTTTCGAGATTAAGGAAAATACTTATTCGATTTTTCGCGCAGAGCAAAGATAAAAGGTATTCTTATTTTGTAACGTTAATCAGCGGAAGAGAAAGTGAATACATTTCCAGGCCATCGAAATATGACAGCCCCGGTTAAAAAACCGGCGACTGCTGTTTCTTTTGCCTCTGTTTCTCTTCTCGGTCTTGCTCTGGGCCTGGCCCTGCTGCGACTGCGCCTACTTGCGTGAGCGGACTGTTTTTGATTAGCAAAAAAAGTTTCAGAGAAGTTTTAGTAAACAAGAACGGTCCGTAATCCAAAACGGGCCTTTTTTTATGGGGAAAACAATGATCACCTTTACTCGCAGAACTGTCATCGCCGCCGCGTTCGCGGCCGCAGCGATGATTGCCGCTCCGACAAGCTTTGCTCAGGCAGCGCCGGAAAAAACAGATGTCACCATCGCCGTCGGCGGTAAAAGCCTTTATTACTATCTTCCCTTAACTATTGCCGAGCGCCTCAACTATTTCAAAGACGAAGGTCTCAATGTCAAGGTTGTGGACTTTCAGGGCGGCTCCCGCTCTCTTCAGGCGGTTGTTGGCGGCAGTGCCGATGTAGTTTCCGGTGCTTTTGAACACACCCTTTCCATGCAGGCCAAGAATCAGCCGATGGTTGCCTTTGTGCTCCAGGGCAGAGCTCCTCAGCAGGCGCTTCTGGTTTCGAACAAAAAGATGAAGGATTACAAGCAGATTTCCGACTTGAAGGGCAAGAAGATCGGCGTTACTGCGCCCGGCTCTTCCTCTCAGGCGGTTCTGACTTACATCCTTGCTCAGGGCGGTCTCGGACCTAAGGATGTGGCGTTCATCGGAGTCGGCTCTTCTTCCGGTGCGGTTTCCGCACTGCGCAGCGGTCAGATCGACGCGCTCATCAACCTTGACCCGGTTGTCACAATTCTTCTGCAGAACGGCGACGCCAAAATGGCCGTGGATACCCGTAAAGTCAGTGAGGCTGAAAAGATCTTTAACGGCGACCTGGTTGCCGGAACGCTTTACGCTCCCGAAGCTTTTGTGAAGAAGAACCCGAACACGGTTCAGGCGCTGACAAACGCGATGGTTCGCGCCAATCAGTGGCTGACTAAAGCGAGCGCCGAAGAAGTCACCAAGGTGGTCCCGGAATCCTACCTGATGGGTAACCGCGAAGTGTATCTCGCCGGATTTGAGGGCAATCGCGACGCGCTTTCTCCGGACGGAAGATTCCCCGACGGCTGCGCCCAGATCTCTCTTGATGTGCTCCGCAAGGTGAACGACAAGCTTGATCCGGCCAAACTGGACCTCGGCCGCGTCTACACCAATAAATTTGTTGACGAAGCCTTAAAAAAATATCCGCTCAGCAAATAAAATAGCGAATGTGGAGCTCGGGTTCCGAGCTCCGTCCTGTTTATTAGATAAGAACGAATAAAATGACTCAACCCGCATTGGAATTTACTGACGTAACCTGCAGTTTTGTCTCTGATGACAATAAGCACTACACAGCAGTCCGCGATGTCAATCTGACGATTGGCGACGGAGAATTCGTCAGCGTAGTCGGTCCGACCGGCTGCGGTAAATCAACGATTTTGAATATGGCCGCAGGCCTGCTTTCCCCGTCAAAAGGCACGGTCAAGGTTTTCGGAGAAGAACTGCAGAGCCTTAATAAAAGAGCAGGCTACATGTTTCAGGCCGAAGCCCTGATGCCCTGGAGAACCGCGATTGACAATGTCTCCGCAGGCCTTCAGTTCAAAGGAGTTGCGGAGAAAGAACGCCATGAGATGGCCAAGCACTGGCTTTCCCGTGTGGGCTTGAGCGGTTTTGAAAACAGATACCCGCATCAGCTCTCCGGCGGTATGCGCAAGCGCGTCGCGCTCGCTCAGACGCTGATTATGGATCCGGACATCATTTTGATGGATGAGCCGTTCTCAGCGCTCGATATTCAGACGCGTCAGCTGATGGAAAACGAAGTGCTTGAACTCTGGGCACAGAAGAAAAAAGCGGTACTTTTTATTACCCACGACCTTGATGAGGCGATCTCTATCTCCGACCGAGTCGTCGTCTTCTCGGCCGGCCCGGGTTCTCACCCGATCGGCGAGTTCTACATTGACATCGCTCGTCCGCGTGATGTGGCAGAAGTTCGAGTCACGCCGCGCTTTATAGAACTGCATAACGCCATCTGGGCCGACTTGAGAGAAGAAGTGCTCAAGGGCTATGAGAACATGAGAAACAGGGTGAAATAAAATGACAAAACATACAACCATTCTTCAGTCTCGTACCAAGCTGGTGACTTGTCAGCTGCTTCTTTTAGTTGCGATTTTCTTCTTCTGGTGGCTGATGACCAAGCCGGGTCTTGTTCCGCCCTTCATGTTTGAGGATGAAAATCAGGCCGCTTTCTTCTTTGGCGAACCCGTTCAGATCTTTAAGGTGATTTGGGATTGGTTCTTCGTAAACTATGAAATCTATCCCAATCTTTGGGTCACGCTGACAGAAACCGTTCTGGCGTTTGCGTTTGGTACTATTGCCGGCCTTTTCATCGGACTTTGGCTTGCGCTTGCTCCCACAGCCGCGGCGATTGCGGATCCCTATATCAAGGGTCTGAACTCGATGCCCCGCGTGATTTTGGCCCCGATCTTCGGCGTATGGTTCGGCTTGGGCATTGGCTCTAAGGTCGCGCTCGGTATTACGCTCGTATTTTTCATTGTGTTCTTTAACGTTTATCAGGGCGTGCGTGAAGTCAGTCCGAATGTTTTGGCGAGCGCGAGAATGCTCGGCGCCAATAAGAGTCAGCTTCTGCGCTACGTTTATCTTCCGAGTGCGACAAGCTGGGTGTTCTCTTCACTGCATTCTTCCGTCGGTATGGCTTTCGTTGGTGCGGTGGTCGGCGAATACTTAGGCTCTGCCAGCGGTGTCGGCTATCTTATTCTTCAGGCCGAAAGTACTTTCGATATCAATACCGTTATGGCGGGTATTCTGGTGCTGACCGGCTTTGCTTTGGTGCTTGACTGGGCGGTGTCGCTTGCTGAGCATCATTACATGAGATGGCAGCCTAAGGGCGGTAAGAGCGAAAAACTCTAACTCGTGTAAATTCACAAAAAGAGCATGAATGGCCAAAAGCCGCTCATGCTTTTTTTCTGTCTGCAAGCTTCACTTTATTGCGTAGCGCACGGAATCTGTTCGAAGAGATTTCAGACCGTTTTGTTTGAATTTTGAATAAAAGAAAAACTAAATTCTTAGGAATATGGCGCAGAAAATATAAAAATATAACGTAAATACGCTATTAATAGAATTACTTGTCATTATATTTACTAAGGTAAACACTAAAAACGGGGATATTCTTTTTGAAAGAATTAATTACAATTACCCGTACTAATACCAAATTCTTGTATTAGTCGAAAACGAAGCTTATGACCACTTAGAAGCTTTGATTATTCAATCGTTCAGAGGAGAACACAATGTTATTAAAAACTATTGCCGCCGCATCTTTAGCCGCTGTCTGTGCGGCCGCTGCCGCCGCTCAGCCTGAAGTTGCTGTTTACGCCACAGGCGGTACGATCGCAGGTCAGGCCAAGGCCGCTGATCAGACCAGCTACTCCGCAGCTAAAGTCGGTGTCAATGCGCTGGTTCAGGCCGTTCCGGAACTTGCGAACGTCGCAAACGTTTCCAGCGAACAGGTCGCTCAGATCGGTTCACAGGATATGAGCGATCAGGTTTGGCTCACACTTGCTAAGAAAATTAATGCCGAATGCGCTAAAAAAGATGGTTTTGTAATTACACACGGCACGGACACGATGGAAGAAACCGCTTACTTCCTGAACCTGACCGCTAAGTGCGACAAGCCGATCGTTCTCGTTGGTGCGATGCGTCCTTCCAACGCCCTCTCCGCTGACGGTCCTGCCAATCTCTACAACGCAGTTGCCGTCGCTGCTGATCCTACCGCTAAAGGCAAAGGCGTGATGGTTGTGATGAATGACCGAGTTCTGGGTGCCCGCGATGTTATGAAGACCAACACAACAGGTGTAGAAACCTTCCAAAGTCCGAATGCCGGTCAGCTCGCTACGATCCACAACGGCAAAGTTCTTTGGGACGCAGCTCCTGTGACAAAACACACAACACAGACTCCGTTTGATGTCAGCAAGTTCGAGAAACTGCCGAAGGTCGGCATCGTTTATCAGCACGCCGGTGTTGAAGGCGTTCAGGCCCAGGCTCTGGTAGACGCCAAGTACGACGGTATTGTGACCGCCGGTGTCGGCAACGGCAACCTCCATCAGTCCACTTTCCCGATCATCGAGAAAGCGGCTAAGAACGGCATCGCGATCGTTCGTTCTTCTCGTGTTCCGACCGGTTCCACAACTAAGGACGCAGAAGTTGATGACGCGAAGTACGGCTTTGTTTCTTCCGGCTCTCTGAATCCTCAGAAAGCTCGTGTTCTCCTGATGCTCTCTCTGACTCAGACAAAGGATCCGAAAGAAATCCAGAAGAACTTTGACCAGTACTAAGACTGGAAATCCGGCCGGATAAGTGCTTAAAGGAGGGCTCCCGCACAGTTCCGGCTCGATTCTGAAATCAAAAAAAGGCCGCTTGCCAAAATTGGCAGCGGCCTTTTTCAAGAAAGAAAAGATTATTCGTCCGCTTCGACATCCACAGGTTTTGTGTTGATATCGGCTTCAAGATGACGGCTGACAACACGAACCGTTTCAATGGCGCGAATCGCATTGATGATCTTGGAGAGATGATTCGTGTCTTTAACCAGCACCGTGATCTCAACTTTGGCACTGTCGGGATTCGGAGTCGACATGGAGAAACCGGTAACGCTCGATCCCTGCTTGGCGATCGTGCCGGTGATCCGTTCCAGTGTCGAATGAATATCCGTAATGTCGATATCAAGCTTGATATGGAAGCCCTCGTGATACTGGGGATTCCATTGGAAATCCGACCAGGTTTCCGGATCGCTTCTCAGACCTCTCTGAACGTGTGAGCAGTCCTTGCGATGGATGTGTACGGTGTTGGTCGCTTTAATATTGTGACCGACAATCGCGTCATCGCGCGCCGGAGTGCAGCAGGGCGAAAGTTTGCAGGTTCTGCCCCTAAGATTCAGCACCGGATCAAGCTCTCTTTGCTTGGGCGATTCGCCCTTGCTCTGCAGCGAATGACGGGCAGTGAGCTGATGCACCAGCAGCAGACTGTCTTTCTGACCGCTTCCGATTGCTTCGAGCACCGCGTTCTTATCAGCAAAACCGTTGGCCTTGCAGACGCGTTCCCAATCTTCATCCGTAACCTTAGAGATCGGCAGATGGTGTGTCTTGGAAAGACGAGCGATCAGTTCTCGGCCAAGTTCGATCTTGCCCTCAGCAGAGAGCGAGCGCATGTACTGACGAATCTCGGCTCGGGCTCGGCCGGTTCTGACGCTGCTCAGCCAGGAAGGATTGGGAGTGGGCTTGTCGCCCTTGATGATGTTGATCATCTCGCCGTTCTTCAGCTGCTGAGTGAGCGGCGCTCTTTCTCCGTTGATTTCACAGCCGACGCAGCAGTTGCCCAAATCCGAGTGGATCTGATAGGCGAAGTCGACCGCGGTCGCGCCCTTCGGCAGCTGAATAATTTTGCCCTGCGGAGAGAATACATAGACTCGGTCGGGGAAGATGTCGACCTTGATGTTCTCCATGAATTCAAGCGAAGTTCCGCTCTGCTTCTGAATCTCCAACAGACTGTTCAGCCAGTTGGTAGTCGAGCGCTGAAGTGCTTCGGCCTGGGAACGGTCTCGATAGAGCCAGTGAGCGGTGATGCCGTCTTCACAAATGTGGTGCATCTCCTCGGTGCGGATCTGAAATTCCACCATCAGTCCGCCGGGACCGATAACCGTGGTGTGCAGACTCTGATAGCCGTTCGCCTTCGGAATCGCGATAAAGTCCTTGACGCGGCCGGGAACCGGCTTGAAGAGTTCATGAATCACGCCAAGCGCACGATAGCAGTCGTCTCGAGTTGAAACCAGTACGCGGAAACTATGCACATCCAGCACTTCGCTAAAGTGGATGTGGCGCTCTTTCATCTTGGTGTAAATGCGCCAGAGTGCCTTGCTCTTGCCCTGGACTTCGCCGGAGATCTTGCGTTCGGCGAGTTTGTCGCTGGTTTCATGGAAAATCTGATCAAGCTGATTTTTCTTACGAGCCCGAGCATCCTCAACTTTTTTCTCCAGAACTTTGTATCGAATCGGATACATGTAGGAGAAACTCATGTCGGTGAGTTCTCGGTAGACCGAGTACAGCCCGAGTCGGCTTGCGATCGGCGCGTAAATGTCCATCGTTTCTTTGGCGATGCGGAATTTCTTATGCGGCTTGACCGCGCCGAGCGTACGCATGTTGTGCAGGCGGTCCGCCAGCTTGATGAGAATGACGCGGACGTCCCTGGACATCGCGAGCAGCATCTTGTGAAAACTTTCCGCCTGGGCCTCTTCGTTGGAAGAGAATTTGAGCTTGTCGAGCTTTGAGACACCGTCAACGAGATCGGCGACCTTAACGCCGAATTTTTCGCTCATCTCGATTTTTGTGATGCCGGTATCTTCAAGAACGTCATGCATAAGGCCCGCTTCAATGGCCTGTGCGTCCAAATGCCAGGAAGCAAGAATTTCCGCGACAGCGATCGGATGCGTAATGTAGGGGGCGCCTGAGTTTCTGAACTGACCAAGGTGTGCCTCGTCCGCATAGCGGAATGCTTCTCTGATTTTGTTGACGTCGGCAGTAGAAAGGTAAAGACGGCAGCGCTCAGCAAGTTTGTTTGCAGAAGCGACCGGACTCAGTTTCTCGACGACGAGCGCTTCGGAAACAGGTTTCTCCTCCTTCTGAACTGCCGGCTTTTCTTCTGTAGTAAGCCCGACAGCTGACTTAAATAAATTTGCAGCTCTCTTGGCGACACTCTGTCGCTGCGGCTTGCTGGTTTGATCCATGGGCTGCTCTCCTGTGCTGGAAGTGTTGTTTTCTTATATTCTGCACCAATTGACCAATAAAAAAGGGCTCGGCCTCTTGCCGAACCCTTGGCGTCGATGCAGATAAACCCTTATTTTATCTGACTCAGCATCTCCAATCCTGTTACGCCTTCTGCGATTTCACGCAGCGCCGCAACACTGGCCTTGTCCTTGCATTCGATCTTGGGCGCATGTCCCTGAGAAAGCTGACGGGCGCGGACGGAAGCCACAAGAACCATCTGGAAACGGTTCGGGATCTTCTTTAAGCAATCTTCAACTGTAATACGTGCCATTTAATTCATCCAATGTTCAGCCGGGAATACCCAACTGGATAAAAACATCACGACAACGAGCCGCCTGCTTATCAAATCGCAGTCGGCTGGCTGTAACGATGGCGCTGAATTCCTTCAGCGCGTCTTCAAAAACTCTATTAATTATAACGTAATTGAATTCTGAGGCATGAGCCATCTCTGCGCCCGCGCCCAAAAGGCGTTTTGTGATGGTAGTCTCGGAATCCTGGCCTCTCTTGTGAAGGCGGTCTTCCAGCGCCTGAATGGAGGGCGGGAGAATAAAGATGCTGACCGCTTCCGGGAAATGCTTGCGCACTTGGCGAGCGCCCTGCCAGTCGATTTCCAGGAGCACATCGCCGCCCGCGAGCATGCGGCCTTCAATCCATTTGCGGGAAGTGCCGTAATAGTTTCCGTGAACCTCGGCCCATTCTAAAAATTCGTTTCTGTCGCGTGCGGCGAGGAAATCCTCAACCGTTGAAAAATGATATTCGCGCCCGTTCACTTCGCCCGGGCGCGGCGCGCGGGTTGTGGTTGAAATCGATAAAGCGATGTCGGGCATTTGAGCAAGCAGAGCGTTGACCAACGAAGATTTGCCGGCTCCGCTCGGCGCGGAAACCAGAAACAGCGAGCCGTAGCCGCTCGCCGGTTCTTTCCGAGATTGTTCTGTCAATTCAGTCTCCTCAATACGAGCATCGCTGTCTTAATTTGCCCACGCTTTGCCGCGGGCAGCTTCAAGGCTGCGAAGAATTTCTTTGAGCTTCATGGTGTCTTTCATGAAAGCTCGGATACCTTCGTCAAGTTTGAAGGACGCCATTTCGTCCTCACACATGGCGAGACGCCATTGGGATTCGGTCATCGGTTTGCGGCAGAGCGGCTGTACCTTGGCTTTGTCAAGCTGCGGCTCAAACGCTTCTTCACTCTCAGAGAGCTCCTGAATGAGCGCAGGAGAGATCGTCAGCAAGTCGCAGCCCGCGAGCGCGATGATCTGATCCTTATTGCGGAAGCTCGCGCCCATGATCTGAGTCTCGGATCCCATGCCTTTAAGCAGATGGAAGATGTTTGTCACGCTCTTGACGCCGGGGTCGTTCACGCCGCGGTTTTCGGATTCAACCCAGCTTTCGCCGGCTTTTTTCTTGTACCAGTCATAGATGCGGCCGACAAATGGCGAAATCAGAGTCGCTTTGGCGTTTGCTGCGATTTCAGCCTGAGCGGCCGAGAAAATCAGCGTCAGGTTGCAGTGGATGCCTTTCTCTTCGAGAACCTTGGCGGCCTGCACGCCTTCCCAGGTTGCAGCAATCTTAATAAGTACGCGTCCTCTGCCGATGCCTTTTTCCTGATAGAGCGCGATAATGCGGCGCGCTTTCGCAACGGTCTTTTCGGTGTCAAAAGACAAAGAGGCGTCGACCTCTGTGGAAACACGTCCCTTCACATGCTTGAGAATCTCAGAGCCGAAATTGACTAGCACTCGGTCGGCGGCGTCTTCAAGAGATTCGGCGCTGAGCGCGGCCTCATTAAGAAGCGGCTGATAATCAGCGACATTGGCCGCCTTGAGAATAAGAGAAGGATTAGTGGTCGCATCCTGAGGCTGAATCTTAGCGATGGAGGCGATGTCGCCGGTGTCGGCGACGATGGTTGTAAAGGATGAGAGTTTGTCAACCTGTTTCATGATTTTATGTTCTTCAGATACGCTGAATAGTCAGCCAAAATGCAATTAATCTAAACAGATTATCACAGATGAAATCAAAGAGATACCTCCGGACTGCTTAGAGTGCGCTCTCAAGGATGCGGGAAAGCCTTGGTGAAGACTCCGTAAAAACAGTACTGAGAGGCATAAAGGCACGTAAATTGCATTGATATAATCAAAAAGTTTAGTCGGAGAATGAGCTTCGGCTGACGCAATCTCAACAAATGCGATCGGGACCGAAACGGCGTCTCGATGGTGATACGGAGTCATAGTGAAAACAAAACTAATTGATGACACCCGACCCGAAGCAGCCTTAGTGCTTGCGGACGGAGCTGTTTTTGTAGGCCGGTCGGTCGGAGTTCCCGGCATGACTGTCGGAGAAGTGGTTTTTAACACAGCGATGACCGGCTACCAGGAAATCCTCACAGATCCCTCTTATACAGGTCAAATAGTTACATTAACTTATCCGCACATTGGTAATGTCGGAGTTAATCAGGAAGACGTCGAGTCTTCCGATGTTCATGTCGCCGGACTGGTGATTCGCAGCGAATCCCCGGTGGTTTCCAACTGGCGAAGCCAGCGAAGCCTCGGCGAATATCTCAAACAGAACGGCATTGTGGCGATCGCCGAAGTCGACACAAGACGCCTGACGCGAATTCTCAGAACGAAGGGCGCTCAGCCCGGATGCATTGTCGCTGCGGCTTGCGGCAAACTCACCGAAGCGCAGATCGCGGAGGCTGCCAAAGCGGCTGCTGAGGCGCCGCGTATGGTTGGTCAGGAACTCGCCAGTCAGGTCAGCACCACCTACCGCTACGAATGGGGCGAAGGAACATGGCGCATGGATAACGGCTACGGCCGCCCCGGCTCCTTCCAGCCCGAGGAATATCCCTACACCGTAGTGGCATGGGATTTCGGTATCAAGGAAAACATCCTTCGTCTTTTAGCCGATCGCGGTGTCCATGTGGTCGTCGTGCCGGCTAAGACAACATTTGAAGAAGCGATGGAAGTCAATCCTGACGGTATTTTCCTTTCAAACGGTCCGGGAGACCCCGAACCGTGCGATTTTGCGATTGAAGTGGCTCAGAAAGCGATTGCCGCGCGCATTCCGCTCTTTGGCATCTGCCTCGGGCACCAGATCCTGGGTCTTGCCTGCGGCGGCCGAACACTCAAGATGAAGTTCGGTCACCACGGCGCGAACCATCCGGTCGTTGATCTCGAAACCAAGCGCGTCTATATCACCAGCCAGAACCACGGCTTCATGGTGGACGCCGATACACTGCCCGAGAACGTGAAAGTGACGCACCGCTCACTTTTTGACGGCTCTCTGCAGGGCTTCGAGCTGACAGACGCGCCGGTTTTCTGCTTCCAGGGACACCCGGAAGCGAGCCCCGGACCGCACGATATTCAGGATCTCTTCAACCACTTCCTCGACAAGATTCAGGAAGCTAAGAAAAGTCTATGAAAGATCAAATTCAGCAAGTAAAAGCTGCGCTTGAAGAAGCGCGCTCCGGTCTCAATAACCTGATTGCCAACGAAGAAGCGCTCGAGCGCGTCGCTCAGGCTGCGAACCTGATGATCGCCTCGCTTAAAAACGGCGGCAAAGTCATGTCCTGCGGCAACGGCGGCTCGCTCTGCGACGCAATGCACTTTGCCGAGGAACTTTCGGGCAGATTCCGCCAGGATCGGCCCGCGATCGCCGCGATGTCGCTTGCCGATCCTTCACATATGTCCTGCGTGGCCAATGATTTTGGATACGAATATGTGTTCTCCCGCTTTCTTGAGGCGGTAGGAAAAGAAGGCGACGTTCTTCTTGCGATCACAACGAGCGGCACAAGCAAAAACGTGGTTAAAGCCGCTCAGGCTGCAAAGGCGCGCGGTGTGCGTGTGGTCGCGCTCACCGGAAAAAGCGGCACCCCGATATGCGAACTCGCGGATGTGGCGATCGTGACGCCTGCCGGGCGCTTTGCCGATCGTGTGCAGGAGCTGCATATCAAGCTCATTCACATCATGATCGAGCTCATTGAAGCCGGACTTGCAGAATCAACCGAATCTAAGGAAAAAGAAAATGCCTAAGCGCACTGATATTAAATCCGTTCTTATTATCGGAGCGGGTCCTATTGTCATCGGCCAGGCCTGCGAATTCGACTATTCCGGCGCGCAGGCCTGTAAGGCTCTTCGCGAGGAAGGCTATAAGGTCATTCTCGTCAACAGCAACCCCGCGACGATTATGACGGACCCCCAGACAGCCGATGTGACATATATTGAGCCGATTACCCGCGAGGTGGTGGAACGCATTATCGCTAAGGAACGCCCTGATGCGATTCTGCCGACCATGGGCGGCCAGACCGCGCTGAACTGCGCGATGGATCTTGCCAAGCACGGGGTACTCGAAAAATACGGAATCGAACTAATCGGCGCTTCTCCCGCCGCGATAGAAAAGGCCGAAGACCGTCTGAAATTTAAGGAAGCGATGGACAAGATCGGCCTTTCGAGCGCCCGATCCGGCATCGCTTACTCGCTGGACGACGCTCTTAAAGTGCAGGTCAAGATCGGATTTCCCGCGATTATTCGTCCGAGCTTCACGCTCGGCGGAACCGGCGGCGGTATCGCCTACAACATGGAAGAATTTATCCAGATCTGCACACGAGGTCTTGAACTTTCTCCGACGCATGAGCTTCTGATTGAAGAATCGCTGCTCGGCTGGAAAGAGTACGAGATGGAGGTGGTTCGTGACAGCAAAGACAACTGCATTATCGTCTGCTCGATCGAAAACCTGGATCCGATGGGTGTTCATACCGGTGATTCGATTACCGTGGCGCCGGCTCAGACTCTGACCGATAAAGAGTATCAGGTCATGCGTGACGCCTCGATCGCGATTTTGCGCGAGATCGGTGTTGATACGGGCGGATCCAATGTGCAGTTTGCGGTCAACCCGAAGGACGGCCGTTTGGTCGTTATCGAGATGAATCCTCGCGTGTCCCGCTCTTCAGCTTTAGCCTCCAAAGCGACCGGGTTCCCGATCGCTAAGATCGCCGCGAAACTTGCGGTGGGCTATACACTTGACGAATTGAGAAATGAAATCACGGGCGGCGCGACACCGGCCTCATTTGAACCGACCATCGATTACGTGGTTGTTAAAGCTCCGCGTTTTGCTTTTGAAAAATTCCCCAAAGCCGATAAGCGTCTGACGACTCAGATGAAATCCGTCGGCGAAGTCATGGCGATCGGTAGAACGTTCCAGGAAGCCCTTCAGAAAGCGCTGCGCGGCCTTGAAACCGGTAAAGACGGTCTCAATGAGATCAGCACGGACAAGGCTCAGATTCATCACGAAATCAGTGAGCCCGGTCCTGACCGTCTCTGGTACCTGGCGGATGCCTTCCGTTTGGGTTACTCCGTTAAAGAGGCCCATCGCGTCACAAAAATCGATCCGTGGTTCCTGGTTCAGATCAAGGAACTTGTGGATATCGAAGGACGCCTCAAGGAGATGGAATTTGCCGAACTGACCAAGGAAGAGCTTGTTTATCTGAAGAAGAAAGGTTTCTCCGACAGACGTCTGGCAAAACTGCTCCGCGTGACGGAAGACGGCGTACGCACACTGCGTCATAAACTCGGAGTTCGTCCGGTTTATAAGCGCGTGGACACCTGCGCGGGAGAATTTCCCACGGATACCGCTTACATGTACTCCACCTATGAAGAGGAGAGCGAAGCGAATCCGACCGACCGCAGAAAGATCGTTGTGCTTGGCGGCGGCCCCAATCGCATCGGTCAGGGTATTGAATTTGACTACTGCTGCGTGCATGCTTCCATGGCGCTGCGCGAAGACGGTTTCGAAACCATCATGGTGAACTGCAACCCGGAAACCGTTTCCACGGACTATGACACCAGTGATCGTCTCTATTTCGAGCCGGTGACGCTGGAAGATGTACTTGAAATCATCGATGTGGAAAAACCGGAAGGCGTGATTGTTCAGTACGGCGGCCAGACTCCGCTGAAACTTGCCCGCGCGCTCGAAGCCAACGGCGTGCCGATTATCGGTACAACACCGGACTCCATTGATGCGGCAGAAGACCGTGAAAGATTCCAGCATCTGCTTCAGGATCTCGGTCTGCACCAGCCGCCCAACCGTACCGCTCATACCGAAGAGGAAGCGATTCGCAAAGCCGAAGAAATCGGCTACCCGTTAGTGGTCCGTCCGAGCTACGTGCTTGGCGGCCGCGCGATGGATATCGTGCATGAAAGAGGCGAGCTTGAGCGCTATATGCGTGAAGCGATCAAAGTAACGTTTGACTCTCCGGTTCTGCTCGATCGATTCCTTGATGATGCGGTTGAAATGGACGTGGACGCGGTTTCCGACGGCAAAGAAGTTCGTATCGGCGGCGTGATGCAGCACATTGAACAGGCAGGCGTCCATTCGGGCGACTCCGCCTGCTCCATTCCTCCGTATTCTCTTGATCCGCAGATTGTGGAAGAGGTCAAGCGTCAGACTCGCCTGATGGCCAAAGCGCTCGGCGTGGTCGGCCTGATGAACGTTCAGTTTGCGATTCAGCACGCCTTTACGGATCATCCGGAAATCTTCGTGCTGGAAGTGAACCCGAGAGCCTCGAGAACCGTTCCGTTTGTCTCCAAGTCCACCGGTCAGCAGCTCGCTAAGATTGCGGCCCGCTGCATGGCAGGAAGAAGTCTTGAAGAGCAGGGCCAGCCCGTTGAAGTGGATCTGGATCACTACAGCGTTAAGGAAGCCGTCTTCCCGTTTGCCAAGTTCTTGGGCGTCGATCCGGTCCTCGGACCTGAAATGCGTTCAACAGGTGAAGTCATGGGTGTCGGCAGAAGCTTCGGCGAAGCGCTCTTTAAGAGCCAGATCGGCGCGGACTCCGCGATTCCGAGAGAAGGCCGCGTCTTTATTTCCGTTAAGGATGAAGACAAGCCGAGACTGCCGCAGCTTGCCAAGCAGTTCGTCGATGCGGGTTACCAGCTTGTCGCGACACGTGGCACCGCAAAAGTGATCCGCGAAGCGGGCTTTAAGTGTGAAGTCGTCAACAAGGTTTCCGAGGGTCGTCCCAACGTGGTAGACGAACTGAAGAACGGCAATATCAATCTTGTGATTGCTGTTGCCGCCGAAAACCGCTCGGAAATTGCCGACGCCTCCGCAATCCGTATCGCGAGCCTTGCCAACCATGTGACTTTCTATACGGCGATGGCAAACGCGCTGGCGGTCATAGAAGGCATTCAGCATATGGACGACACCGAGGTGTACGCCCAGCAGGAACTGCACGCTAAACACAGTTAATTATTGAAACGCGCCCGCAAGGGCGCTCTATGAAGTAAAGGAAAAGCAAAATGCCTTTTAATCTTAAAAATCGCTCACTTCTGAGCCTTGTCAATCACACAGCTGAAGAAATCGATTATCTCGTCAGTCTTGCTGAAAATCTTAAAAAGGCAAAACAGACCGGTACTGAAGTACAGCATCTGCAGGGAAAGAGCATCGCTCTGATCTTCGAAAAGACCTCCACTCGTACCCGCAGCGCTTTTGAAGTCGCTGCCTATGATCAGGGCGCCAACACCACTTTCTTTGATCCGCAGAGCTCGCAGATCGGCCACAAGGAAAGCATTAAGGATACAGCCCGCGTACTCGGATCTATGTACGACGCGATCGAATTCCGCGGCTACAAACAGGAAACTGTGGAAGAACTGCACGAATACGCAGGCGTTCCGGTCTTTAACGGTCTGACAGACGAATGGCATCCGACACAGATGCTGTGCGATCTGCTCACGATGAAAGAAAGCTGTGGCAAGCGCTGGAAAGACATCTCTTACGCTTATGTCGGCGACGCTCGCTTCAATACCGGCAATTCTTTACTGCTCGTCGGCGCGAAGATGGGTATGGATGTTCGTATCGCCGCACCGAAAGAATACTGGCCGAGCCAGGAACTCATCGATATGTGTGAAGAATTTGCCAAGCACTCCGGTGCTCGTCTGCTGATCACGGAAGACGTGAAGGCGGCCGTTAAGGGTGTTGACTTCATTCATACCGACATCTGGGTTTCCATGGGCGAACCCAAAGAAGTCTGGGATGAACGCATCAAAGCGCTGCTGCCGTATCAGGTTAACAAAGCCATGATGGACGCGACCGGCAATCCGGATGTGAAATTCATGCACTGTCTGCCTGCTTATCACAACACAGAGACCAAGGTCGGAGAAGCGGTGATCGCGGCTCATCCGGAACTTGCCAACGGTGTTGAAGTGACGGAAGAGGTGTTTGAATCGCCCGCTTCCATCGTGTTCCATCAGGCCGGCAACCGCCTGCACACGATCAAGGCGGTTATCGTCTCCTCTTTAGCGTAAGCAGATAGAAGACCGCTTTCTTACAGCGCTTTTTGGTTTCAAAGAAGCGGCGGGAAGGGAGCGGTTGCGCTATCATTATGCATCCTTAAATGTATTTGGGCGGTTAGTTTTGACCGCCCTAGATTTTTTTTGTAGAAGATGGCTATTCCAATTACTGCCCGCGGGGCAAAAATGCTTAAAGATGAGCTTCATCGTTTGAAGACGCAGGATCGTCCTGCTGTTGTTCAGGCGATTGCCGAAGCTCGTGAAAAAGGGGACCTCTCTGAAAATGCGGAATACGATGCCGCCAGAGAATCTCAGGCCTTTATTGAAGGCCGAATCATGGAGCTCGAAAGCAAGATTTCGCAGTTCCAGGTGATTGATCCGACGACGCTGCCCAACAACGGTCGTGTTGTGTTCAGCGCGACTGTGACGATTGAGGATGTGGAAACAGGAGACCGTCAGCGCTTTCAGATCGTTGGTGCCGACGAAAGCGACACGAAAGCTGGCCGTATTTCCATCGCCAGCCCGATCGCGCGTGCGCTGATCGGCAAAAATGAAGGCGATGTCGTAGAGGTTCAGGCCCCGAAGGGCGTGAGCGAGTACGAAATCATCGCCGTTGAATTTATTTAAAGCGAAAGCTAGGGCGTTTACTCTTCTTCTTTGAGGACGCCTTTGTTTTTCATGTGGGAGCCGAGCGCTTTGCCCTTGGCTCCGACCGCTTTGACCTGACCCTTCGGGGTCTTTCCCTTTTTAAGGGTCTTGGCCCAGGGCGCGTTCTTTGCGCCGCTCTTCTTGCTGTTGATCTTTTCCGTTAGACGTTTGCGATTGTTGCGCGCTTTTGCGCCGGTCCTGCGCACACGGTCCATCGGAGCGGGTTTCTCTTCGTCTTCTTCCTCCTTTTCAGGAATCGGGCGATAAAGAACAAAGAGCTTACCGATCAGCTGGATTTTGGCGGCGCCGAGTTTTTCCGCGAGTTCTTCATAGATCGCGACGCGTTCTTCGCGGTCGTCGCTCGGAACACGAACTTTGATGAGACCGTGAACATTCAGTTCGCGGTCGACTTCTTTAATGACAGCGTCTGTCAGGCCGTTGGAGCCGAGAAGGACGACCGGGTCAAGGTGATGCGCCTGGGCTCGAAGTGCGATGCGCTCGTCCCTTGCGAGTTTTAATTGTGTCATGATTGATGAATCTCCTTATAAATTTTGTAAGAGTTTAACCTTATGCCGGTCTCAGAAAAGAAATTACGCTCAAATCCAGCGTGGATAAAAAGACATCTCACGGATCCGTTTGTAAAACGCAGCGTTCAGGAGGGCTACAGAGCTCGTTCGGTTTACAAGCTCATGGAGATCGATGATAAAGACAAAATCATTAAACCCGGAATGTCTGTCGTTGATTTGGGCGCCGCGCCGGGTTCATGGACCCAGATTGTGAAGGAGCGCCTGACGGATAAAGAAGGCAGGCTCGACGGAAAAGTCATCGCAATGGACATTCTGCCGATGGATCCGATCGAAGGCGTGCATTTTCTGCAGGGTGACTTCAGAGAGCAGGAAGTTGCGGATCAGCTCACGGAACTGCTTGAAGGTGAAAAAGTCGACGTGGTGCTTTCGGAT
Organism: Parasutterella muris; assembly: GCF_943193095.1. NCBI lineage: Bacteria > Pseudomonadati > Pseudomonadota > Betaproteobacteria > Burkholderiales > Sutterellaceae > Parasutterella > Parasutterella muris. The sequence continues at coordinate 79,371 of NZ_CALPCV010000002.1, forward strand.
ATGGCGCCGAATCTCTCCGGCGTAGCCGCCGCCGACGCTGCGCGCTGCCTGCTTTTGAACGAGCTTGCGCTTGACTTTGCCAAAGAGAATCTGAAGCCTAACGGCTTCTTTGTCTGCAAGGTGTTCCAGGGCAGCGGTTACTCGCAGTATATCGAGGCCTGCAAAAAGACCTTTAAGAAAGTCTCCGTGCGTAAACCGGAAGCCTCGAGAAGTTCTTCGGCGGAAGTTTATGTAGTAGCGAAGAACCTGAAATAACGCGGTTTGAAAACGTTCTTTTTAAATTCCCGCTCCTGACGAACAATCGAGGCGGGAATATATTTTTATATACCGCATCAAAGGCCTGGTTTCATGCAGCTCGGCTTTTCAGAGGACAATCGTTTGGTTTGTAACCATGCGATTCTGTCCTCATTTCGTTAAGATTGATCCTTTAGAATTTTCCAAATTCCAGCCTTCCTTTTCTCCGGAACCGAACGATATGAGTCAAGATTTTGTCCACCTTCGCATGCACACCGAATTTTCGATCAAAGACGGTCTGATCAAACCGAAAAAGATTGTGCATAAAGCGATCGCCTCCGGTATGAAGGCGCTTGCGATTACGGACCTCTCGGCAATGTTCGGAGACGTAATTTTCTACAAGGCGGCTTCCGGTGCGGGAATTAAACCGATCCTCGGCGCCGACTGCTGGATCACCAATCACTACAATCGGGACGATCCCCATCGTCTGCTTTTCCTGTGTAAAAACCAGGACGGCTACCATGCGCTTTGTGAGCTGCTCTCCCGCGCATGGCTGAAGAATCAGCATAAGGACAGAGGCGAGATCGACCTTGATTGGATCACTGAGGACATGGCCAAGGGACTGATTGTTCTCTCCGGTTTTAATACCGGCTCAGTCGGTAAATCGATCCTCAACGGAAGCTTTGAAGCGGCCAAAGAGGAGTGCGCGCAGCTTGCTGCTCGTTTTCCGGGTCAGTTCTATCTGGAAATTCAGAGAATCGGCCGCCCCGAGCTTGAAGCGGTGGTTGACGGTACGGTCAGACTTGCCAAAGAGCTGAACATTCCGGTCGTCGCTGCCCATCCGATTCAGTTTGAAGAAAAGGAAGATTTTGAATTCCATGAGGCAAGAAGTGCGATCGCTGAAGGCTATACGCTAGCCAATCAAGCCCGTCCGAGAATTTTTACGCCGGAACAGTATTTCAAGAGCAAAGAGGAAATGATTGCTTTGTTCTCGGATATTCCGTCCGCGATCGAGAACACGGTTGAAATCGCCAAGATGTGCAACCTGACGCTGAAGCTTGGCAAGCCTCAGCTGCCGATTTTCCCGACACCTGAAGGGAAATCGCTCAAAGAATATATGGCTGAACTTGCCCGTCGGGGTCTCGATCGCCGTCTCAAAGTGCTTTATCCGGATGAGAAGGTCAGAAAAGAAAAGTTCCCGACCTACTCACAGCGTCTGGAGCGCGAAATCGGAATTATTCAGGAGATGGATTTCCCGGGATACTTCCTCATCGTTCAGGACTTTATTAACTGGGCCAAGACGCACGGCTGTCCGGTGGGTCCGGGGCGAGGTTCGGGCGCCGGTTCACTGGTTGCGTACTGCCTGGGCATTACCGATTTGGATCCGCTTCAGTTTGACCTGCTGTTTGAGCGATTTCTGAATCCGGAACGCGTTTCCATGCCTGACTTTGACGTGGACTTCTGTCAGAACAACCGCGGCCGTGTCATTGAGTATGTAAAGAGCAAGTACGGCGACGAATCGGTCAGCCAGATCGCGACCTTCGGCACGATGGCGGCAAAGGGTGCGATTAAGGACGTCGGCAGAACGCTCGATATGTCCTATATGGAGACGGATCGTCTGGCGCGTATGATCCCGACGATTCCCGGAAAGAACATTACATTGGCAGAGGCGCTCTCCGATATTCCGGAATTTAGAGCGGCGGTGCGCAATGATCCTCAGGTTAGAAAACTGGTCACGTACGCACTGAAACTTGAGGGGACAACCAAGAGCCTGGGCATTCATGCGGGCGGCGTGCTGATCGCGCCCGGAAAGCTCGTTGATTTCTGTCCGCTGTATGCGGCCGGGATGCTCCCTGAGAACGTAATCAGTCAGTACGATAAAAAAGACGTTGAAGCGGTGGGCCTGGTGAAGTTCGACTTCCTGGGTCTTACCACACTCACGATCATTGAACGCGCGCTTGACTATATTGAAGCCAATACCGGCAGCCGTCCGGATATTGAACATATGGAGTGCGACGACGAAGCGACCTACCGGAATATTTTCCAGAAGGGCGATACCGTTGCGGTCTTCCAGTTTGAATCGACCGGTATGCGTCAGCTGCTGATTCGCGCGGTACCGACAAAGATTTCCGACTTGATCGCTTTGAACGCGCTGTATCGTCCGGGCCCGATGGACCTGATTGATGACTTTATTGATATTCGAGACGGGAAAAAGAAAGCCGAATACGCGGATGACCGCTTAATTCCGATTTTGGAAGAAACCTCCGGCATTATGGTCTATCAGGAACAGGTCATGCTGGTCGCGCAGAAAATCGGAGGATACTCACTTGGCGGCGCGGATATTCTGCGCCGAGCCATGGGTAAGAAAGACGTCGCGGAAATGGAGCGCCAAAGCAAAGTCTTTATTGAGGGCGCCGCAAAGAACGGCGTCACCGAAGAAGTTGCGACGCATTTGTTCGAATTGATGAGAAAGTTTGCAGGCTACGGATTTAATAAATCTCATGCCGCGGCTTACTCTTATGTCGCTTATAAAACCGCTTGGCTCAAGAATTACTATCCTGCGGAGTTCCTTGCCTCGTCCCTGACCGAAGTCATGACGGACGCGACGAAGATGCGTACGATCCTTTCGGATGCCGCCAAGCATGGTGTGGAAATCTTAGGTCCCGATATCAACGGCAGCGAATTTAATTTCACTAGTCCGAAAACCAAAGTGATTCGTTTAGGCTTCGGCGCTCTGAAGGGGATCGGTCAGGGCCCTGCGGACGCGATTGTGAAAGAGCGCAGCGAAAATGGTCCGTTTAAAGATATGTATGATCTCGCTAAACGAGTCGGCACCTCTGCGATCACCAAGAAAGTCCTGCAGGCGTTTTCTCTTGCGGGCGTCTTTGATTCGATTGATCCAAACCGCCGCAAATGGTTTGATAACGTCGATTTAGTTATTCAGGCAGCTCAGCAGTCGGAAAGTTCCTCCAACCAGTTCTCTCTGTTCGGAGAAGAAGAGGAACAGTGTGTTGAAATGATTGAGGTGACGCCCTGGAGCGAACGCAGTACGCTTGAGAAAGAGTTTTCCGTCATGGGAATGTATTTCTCAAGTCATCCGAGTCATGTCTACAAGAAAGAGCTGAGCAGGTATTACGGCGCATCGCTCCTGGATGCGGCGCCGGAGGGATTTGGCGACTTCCGGGTCGCGGGTATTTACGCCGGCTGTGAAAAGCGTCAGAGTAAGGACGGCAAATATTTTGTCCAGCTGCACCTTGAAGCAGGAGAAAAGGTTGAGGATTACCGAATCAATCTGGAGTACTACGAGCGAAATCTTGAGAAAATCAAGACCATTCCCAAAGGTGAAATTGTGGTGGTTTCGATTAAGAGAGGCCATAGCAAGAAGACGAATAAAGATTGGGTTTCCGCCGGCGAATTTGCGCCGCTCTATGAGCTGAGAAAAGAAAACGGCGCAAAAGTCAAAATGCGCATCAGACCAGATGCTGATCCCGCGGAGCTTGAAGGAATTCAGCAGATTATTCTGAATAATTCAATCAAGAATCAGGAGTTCGCGGTACCGATCGAAATGGAATTCGTGTTCCCGGGCAAGCTGCTTTGCACAAAGCTTCCGATGAAGATATCTCCGAGTTGGGACATCATCACTAAGTTAGAAGAATGTTCCGCGCTTGAAGGGGTATCCGTCAAATATTGATTAGCATGCTGATGAATCCCGAAGTGAGTGAAAAACCGTGTTTCAGTCACTTCGAATCTTCATAATGTTAACAATTGGAAAAACAGGGCCGTGTGAACTGTAATCTTTTTAAGTTTTTGGTATTGTGTTGAGACACTTATGTGCTTTGATCTGTCACAACAGTCATATTTTAGAAACCGATCATTTGCAGCGGCGATAAGCCGAAAGGGATAATATTTTGAATAAAAATAATTTATTTGCCAAAGTTGCTGTCTGGATCGTTATTGCTCTGGTTTTGTTTACTGTGTTTAAACAATTCGACGGGGCTAAGAAGATCGCGACTGCGGAACCTTCCACGAGCTACACCCAATTCATGGACCAGGCTAAGGAAGGCAAAATCAAGCGCGTTGATGTTCAGGGCAGAACCCTTACTGTCACGCCGACGGAAGGCGCGACTTATAAGATTACCGCGCCCGGCGATCTTTGGATGGTTGAAGATCTCCGCAAGGCGGGTGTTCAGGTTTACGGTCAGCCGGACGAAGAGCAGAGCTTCCTTGCTTCTATCTTCATCTCCTGGTTCCCGATGATTCTCCTCATCGGTGTTTGGATTTTCTTCATGCGTCAGATGCAGGGCGGCGGCAAAGGCGGCGCCTTCAGTTTTGGCAAATCCAAAGCCAGAATGCTTGACAGCTCCAATAACAACATCACATTTGCGGATGTCGCCGGCTGTGACGAGGCTAAAGAAGAAGTCTCCGAAATGGTCGATTATCTGAAAGACCCGACCAAATATCAGCGCCTTGGCGGACGCATTCCCCGCGGCGTTCTGCTTGTCGGCTCTCCGGGTACCGGTAAGACGCTGCTCGCCAAAGCGATTGCAGGCGAAGCGAAGGTTCCGTTCTTTACCATTTCCGGTTCCGACTTCGTAGAAATGTTCGTCGGTGTTGGTGCGGCTCGTGTTCGCGACATGTTCGAGAACGCGAAGAAGAATTCTCCCTGCATTATCTTCATTGATGAAATTGATGCTGTGGGTCGTCAGCGCGGCGCCGGTCTCGGCGGCGGCAACGACGAACGTGAGCAGACTCTGAATCAGATGCTCGTGGAGATGGACGGTTTCGATACCAATTCCAGCGTTATCGTCATTGCTGCGACCAACCGTCCGGACGTTCTTGACCCGGCGCTGCTGCGTCCCGGCCGTTTTGACCGTCAGGTTGTGGTTCCGCTGCCCGATATCCGCGGCCGTGAACAGATTCTCAAAGTTCACATGCGCAAGATCCCGGTGGGTGCCGATGTGGACGAAGCGATCCTTGCGAGAGGTACGCCCGGATTCTCCGGAGCCGATTTGGCCAATCTCGTGAACGAAGCGGCGCTTTTTGCCGCTCGCAGAAACGGCCGTGTGGTCGCGATGGAAGACTTCGAACGCGCTAAGGACAAGATCATGATGGGTGCCGAAAGAAAAGGCATGGTCATGGATGAGAACGAGCGCAAGAATACGGCCTATCACGAATCCGGCCACGCATTGGTTGCGCGTCTGATGCCTAAGAGCGACCCCGTTCATAAGGTTACGATTATTCCTCGCGGCCGTGCGCTTGGTCTGACGATGCAGCTGCCCGCAGAAGATCATTATTCTTATGACAGACAGTATCTTCTGACTCGCATTGCGATTCTCTTTGGCGGCCGTATCGCTGAGGAAGTGTTTATGAATCAGATGACCACAGGCGCTTCCAACGACTTTGAACGCGCAACTCAGATGGCGCGCGACATGGTTATGCGCTACGGTATGAGCGATAAGCTCGGCCCCATGGTCTACGGCGAAAACGAGAATGAAGTCTTCCTCGGCCGCTCCGTCACGCAGACAAAGCATATTTCTGAAGAGACAATGCGCAATGTGGATGCGGAAGTTCGCCGTATTATTGACGAACAGTACGCAATCGCGCGCAAACTGATCGAAGAACATCAGGAAGAAATGCACAAGATGGCGCATGCCTTGCTTGAATGGGAAACGATCGATTCCGATCAGATTGATGACATTATGGAAGGCAAGGATCCGCGTCCTCCGAAGCAGCTCTCCAAGAAGAAAAAGGTCGCTGACGCTGCTCCTGAAGCTCAGGTGAGCGCACCGGCCGCAGAGGAGAATGCCGCAGAGGCTCAGGATTCGAAGCCGGAAGCTGACGAGACGCCTCAGACGGAGCAGGCGGCGCCCAAAGCTGAAGACGCCAAGCCTGAAGATAAGCCGGAAGGCCCTGATCAGGCGCCAAAGCCTTAAAATAACCAAATAGGTTCGGAAGGCCGCTTTTTGCGGTCTTTTGAACTTATAGGGGAAGACAAATGAGCGAAGATCTCGAATTTAAAGCCGAAGACGAAGAAGACTACGACGAAGAGGAAGTCAAGATACCTGAAATCAAAGGAACCAAGAATTACATGACGCGCGCCTGTTACAACAGGCTTTTAGCCGAACGTAAAAATCTTGTTCTGGTGGAACGTCCGGAAACGGTTCAGGTCGTTGCGTGGGCTGCGTCAAACGGCGATAGAAGCGAAAACGGAGATTACCTTTACGGCAAAAAGCGTCTGCGCGAAATCGACCGCAGAATTCGTTTTCTTAATAAACGTATTGAAAACAGCGAAGTCATCGACATCGCGAATCGGCCGCCGACAGATCAGATTTTTTTCGGCGCGACCGTGTTATTCGCCAATGAACAGGGCGAGGAGTCTAAAATCCGCATCGTCGGAATTGACGAAGCGGACGGTTCGGTCGGTGACGTATCCTGGATTTCTCCGATCGCTCGTGTCTTTTTGAAACACTTTGAAGGCGATACGGTTCTCCTTCCGACGCCAAAAGGTGTTAAAAAGCTCGATATTCTTGAAGTGACTTATGTCGATGAGCCTCCGGGCAAACCGCATAGTCTTTAACCATACGGCCCAATGGGCCGATTTTCTCAGGGCCGGTAAAGCCATGAACGAAAAAGAACAGCATTTATCTGATTTTGATTTTGAACTCCCGGAAAGCCTGATTGCGCAATTTCCGCTGAAAGATCGAGCTTCCTCGCGACTGCTTCACGTGCGGCCCGACGGTAGCCTTGAAGACCTTATTTTCAGAGATCTTCTGAACTTGGTTCGTGCCGGAGACGTTCTTATTTTTAACGACACCAAAGTTATTAAAGCCCGGCTCACCGGCCGCAAACAAACCGGCGGCTTTTTTGAAGCCATGACCGAACGTGTGATCGGTACGCACGAAGCTATCTCCATGATGCGCTCGAGCAAGCCTGCAAAGCCCGGAACTATTCTTTACTTTGACCATCCGGAAGGCGGTGAGCCTGCGGTTGCAGAAGTTCTCGGCCGAGAAGGAGAGTTCTTTAAGCTTCGCTATGAACGTCCGGTCCTTGAAGTTCTGGATGAATACGGCAAAGTTCCGCTTCCTCCCTACATTCAGCATGCGGCTGAGAAGTCCGATGAAACGCGTTATCAAACGGTTTACGCAAGCCATCCCGGCGCGGTAGCCGCGCCGACGGCCGGACTGCACTTTACGGAAGAGCTTCTGCAGCAGATTCGGGATAAAGGCTGTGAAGAAGTTTTTGTCACGCTTCACGTCGGTGCCGGAACTTTCCAGCCGGTGCGCGTAGAGAATCTGTCCGAACACGTGATGCACTCCGAGTGGTACACGATACCTGAGGAGACCGCCCGCAAAATCAACAAGGCAAAAGAAGAAGGCAGAAGAGTCATTTGTGTCGGAACAACGAGTCTTCGTACCGTTGAAGCGAGCGCTTCTTCAAATCCGGAAGGCAAAGTGGTTCCGGGAGCAGCGGAAACCCGACTCTTTATTACGCCCGGATATGAATTCAAAGTTTGTGACGCCATGGTCACGAACTTCCATCTTCCTAAATCAACATTGGTTATGCTCGTCAGTGCCCTTTGCGGTAGAGACGAAATTCTTAACGCTTACAAACATGCCGTTGAAGAAAAGTACAGATTCTTCAGCTACGGGGATGCATGTTTTCTCGAAAAAAAGGCTAACTCATGAGTCTGACTTTTAAACTTCATAAAAAAGAAGGGTCTGCGCGCAGAGCGGAAATCCATTTGAACCACGGCGTCGTTCAGACCCCTGTGTTCATGCCCGTCGGAACATACGGTACTGTTAAAGCGATGAGCCCTCTTGAGCTCAATGAAATCGGCACCCAGATTCTTTTGGGCAACACCTTTCATCTTTGGCTTCGTCCGGGACTGGATGTTATCGCCGAGCATGGCGGTCTTCACGGTTTTATGGGCTGGGACAAACCCATTCTTACCGACTCCGGAGGCTTCCAGGTCTTCTCTCTTGGGAAACTGAGAAAGATTACGGAAGAAGGCGTACGTTTTGCCTCTCCGATCAACGGCGAAAGATTGTTCCTCACACCTGAAGTTTCGATGGAAATTCAGAAGGTGCTGAATTCGGACATCGCTATGATTTTTGACGAATGCACGCCGTACGAGATCAACGGCGTACCCGCGACGGAAAAGCAGGCCGCAGATTCCATGCGGCTGTCTCTGAGGTGGGCAAAGCGTTCCAGAGAAGCGTTTGATCGTCTTGAAAACCCGAATGCGCTCTTTGGCATTGTTCAGGGCGGGATGTTCCAAAATCTTCGTGACGAGTCTCTCGCCGGGCTGAAGGACATCGGTTTTGACGGCTATGCGATCGGAGGTCTTTCTGTCGGCGAGCCGAAAGAAGAAATGATCAAGATTCTCGATCATATGAGCGGAATCATGCCGGAGGACAGACCTCGTTATCTGATGGGTGTCGGCACACCGGAAGATTTAGTGGAAGGCGTCAGCCGCGGTATCGACATGTTTGACTGCGTCATGCCGACCCGCAACGCCCGCAACGGCTGGCTATTCACACGCTACGGCGATGTGAAGCTTCGCAACGCCAAATACAAGCATGATCTGCGTCCGCTTGACGAGACCTGCGACTGCTACTGCTGCCGCAATTTCTCCCGAGCCTATCTGCATCATCTGCAGAAGGTCAATGAAATTCTTGGTGCCCGACTCAATACGATTCATAATCTGCACTACTATCTCAATCTGATGAAAGAGATTCGTGAGGCGCTTGATGAAGGCCGCTTTACACAGTGGCGTGAGCAGTTCTACAGAGATCGAGCCAGAGGAGTCGGTTAGGAATTTTCTTCATATTCAAATTAACTAAGTCCTCTATAATTAGTTAGATTTATATAAAACAAATCCCGCATATTTGTGATTTAACATTGGAGTATTAAATTGTTTATTTCTGAAGCATACGCTCAGGCTGCCGGCGGCGCGGCTGCGGCACCCGGAGGCCTTGAAAGCATGGCGTCCTCTTTCGGCATCATGATTCTGATCTTTGCCGTGTTCTGGTTCCTTTTGATCAGACCGCAGCAGAAACGCCAGAAAGAGCACAAGAAGATGATTGACGCTTTGACTGTCGGAGACGAAGTCATTACAGCGGGCGGTATCTGCGGCAAGATTCTTGCTGCCGATGAGAACTACATCAATCTTCAGATTGCCCAGGTTGAAGACAAGCCGGTTGCGATTACGTTCCAGCGTCTGGCCATTCAGGCAGTTCTTCCCAAAGGAACGGTTAAGTTTTAATTTCCGCGCCTAACGGATATGTCACGGCCGTCTCTGGAAAGGGGACGGTCGTTTTGTAGTTTTAACGAGATAGGCGAGAGAACCGCCAAAAATAGTTATGAATCGATACCCACTCTGGAAATATATTCTGATTGTGGTTGTGCTCGCGATCGCTGCGATCTATACGCTGCCGAATTTCTATGGTGAGTCGCCCGCAGTTCAGGTTAGTCCCGGAAAAGCAACGACAAAAGTTACTGAAAACACTCTGAAGAGTGTTGAAGATGCTCTGAAGGCGGCGAAAATTGAGCCGAACGGTGTTTTCTTTGAGCAGGGCGCTCAGCAGAATTCCATCCGCGTTCGCTTTGCTCCGACCGAAGGCGATCTTCAGCTTCGCTCCCGTGACATCATTGAAAAGCTTCTGAATCCCGATCCGGCCGATCCCGCTTATGTGGTCGCGCTGAATCTTGTACCGAATACGCCGCAGTGGCTGCTGAGCCTTAACGCTCTGCCGATGTACCTCGGTCTTGACCTTCGCGGCGGCGTGCACTTTTTGCTCGCTGTGGACATGAAGGCGGCTGTCACAAAGAGAATCGAAGCTGCCTCAGGCGAAGTCAGGACTGTCCTTCGTGATAAGAAGATTCGTCATACCGGTATCAATCGAGTCGGTGACACGCTTGAGATTTCTTTCCGCAATGCCGAAGACGAAGACAATGCGCTTGATATTCTGAGAAACCGCCAGTCTGATTTGACGTTTGCCAAGTCCGAACAGGCGGGCAAATACATGATCATCGGCGCGATGTCCCAGAAAGCTATGCAGGATGTACAGGAGTATGCGCTGAAGCAGAACGTCGCGACACTGCACAACCGAATCAATGAGCTTGGCGTAGCTGAACCCGTGATCGCGCAGCAGGGTGCCGACCGTATTGTTGTTCAGCTTCCGGGCGTACAGGATACCGCTAAGGCTAAAGACATTCTCGGCCGCACAGCAACGCTTGAAGTCAGAATGGTGGACGACAGTCCCGAAGCGCTTGCTCAGCTTGCGCAGGGTACGGTTCCTTTCGGAACTGAGCGTTATAAAGATCGTGAAGGCCGCGACATTTTAGTTAAACGTCAGGTCGTTCTGACCGGCGATAACCTGAATGACGCGCAGCCCGGTTTTGACAACCAGACTCAGGAACCGACGGTTAACCTGACTCTGGACAACAAGGGCGCACGCATTTTCAAAGACGTGACACGTGAGAACGTTGGCAAGCGCATGGCGATTATCCTTTTTGAAAAAGGTAAGGGCGAAGTTGTGACAGCTCCAGTAATTCGTCAGGAAATCGGCGGCGGCCGCGTTCAGATTTCCGGTCGTATGACTACGATTGAAGCAACTGATACCGCGCTGCTTTTAAGAGCCGGTTCTCTTGCCGCTCCGATGGAAATTATTGAAGAACGTCTGGTCGGCCCGAGCCTGGGTGCGGAAAACATTAAGGCGGGCTTCCGTTCCACTCTGTGGGGCTTCATTGCCGTGTCTGTCTTCATGGTCATTTACTACCGACTCTTCGGCTTGATCTCCGCGATCTCTCTGACCTGCAACCTTCTGCTTCTGGTCGCGATTCTGTCCATGCTGCAGGCGACACTGACGCTTCCGGGTATTGCCGCTATGGCGCTGACGCTTGGTATGGCGGTGGACGCGAACGTTCTGATTAACGAACGTATTCGTGAAGAGCTCCGAATAGGGCGAACGCCTCAGCAGGCGATCAGCGAGGGCTACGGAATGGCGTTCAACACGATTTTGGACTCCAACATCACCAGCTTAATCGCGGGTATCGCGCTTCTGATTTTCGGTTCCGGCCCGGTACGAGGCTTCGCTGTGGTTCACTGTTTGGGCATCATGACCTCTATCTTTACATCCGTCATGGTTTCCAGAGCTATTGTGAACCTGTACTACGGACGCCGCAGAAAGCTCACATCTCTTTCAATCGGACAAGTTTGGCGGCCTGATGCCGACGCACCTAAGGCAAAAGGAGCATAACTATGGAACTATTTAGAATCCACAAAACGATCCCGTTCATGAAGTATTCCAAGATTCTGAACGCGATCTCGTTTATTTCCTTCTTTATCGCGATTGGTTTGCTTGTTGTACGCGGCTTAGCTTTCTCGATTGAGTTCACCGGCGGTCTCGTAATGGAGGTCAACTATCCGAACGCAGTGCCTGTTCAGGAGCTGCGTGTGGAATTAGAAAAGGCTACCGGAGGAGAAGTACAGGTCGTGAACTTCGGAACGGCTCGGGACGCGCAGATTCGTCTGCCTTTGAAGAACGGGAAAACCTCTGCTCAGATGAGCGAAGAGGTTATGAACGTAATTCACAAGAGCGAACCTGATGCGCAGCTGCGCCGAACTGAGTTCGTCGGACCGCAGGTTGGCGAAGAGCTGGCGACGGACGGTCTGACAGCCCTGCTGTTAGTGATTGTCGGCATTATGGTTTATTTGGCCTTCCGCTTTGAATGGAAGTTCGCGGTTGCGGCCATTATCGCCAACATGCACGACGTCTTTCTGGTCCTTGGCGTGTTCTCACTGTTTCAGTGGGAGTTCTCGCTACCGGTATTGGCGGCGGTTCTGGCGGTACTCGGATACTCGGTTAACGAGTCCGTGATTATTTTCGACCGCTGTCGAGAATGTTTCCGCAAGATCAGAAAGGGGACTCCGGTAGAAATCGTCAATACTGCGATTACGCAGACGATTTCCCGTACGGTCATTACGCACTCGTCCACGCTGATGGTGACTCTTTCCATGTTCTTCTTCGGCGGTCCTGCGCTGCATTATTTTGCGCTTGCGCTGACCATTGGTATTCTTCTTGGCGTTTATTCGTCCGTGTTTGTTTCTGCGGCGATTGCGCTTTATCTTGGTGTCAAGCGCGAAGATCTGATGAAGAAGGTCCGCAAAGATGAAATTACTGACATGGTTCCGTAATTCTTTTCAGTTTCTGTGAAAAGGGCTGAAAGTCGGCCCTTGAACATCTGAAATACCTGTAAATAATCGCCTCCAAGAGAGGCGATTATTTTTGATATTTAGAATCATCTTCTGCCTATAGGCTTGGCTGCGGACGTTCTCTGAAGATTGTTGGAAAAGGGCCGGTAACGGTTGGCGCAGAAGTAACGTGAACCGGGTCTTTCAGAACGTTGGAAGCGGCCAAACCCGCCCGGCATACTCCTCAAAAAGCTCGTACTCGTACTACAGGCTTCCGTGGTCTAACAAAGAAATAGGACGATGTTTAGAAGTAAGGCTTACACATGAGGACTTGATACCGAAATTGGTATAAAACATGCTTCAGCATGTACACAAGACAATAATTTAAAAAGCTCTCAACGCCGGGATAATCATAAAGACTGAGAGTTTGTTTTCGTCATGCTTGTTTTCTTATTTCCCAAAAGCGGCGGATTAACGGCCTCGCTCTCCCAAGAATATTTAACATAGGACAAAATTGAGGTGGAGCGGATGAAACGAGCATTTAGGTGGTATTTGTTTGCGGTGAAATGCATCGTGAACTTTCACGGCCGTGCCGGTCGTGAGGAAATATGGAGCTTTTTCATATTCCAAACCATATTCATGAGCCTGTGCGCGCTCGGGGATTTTCTGATCACCAGCTTTCCAATCCTGCTGCCCGCATACGCTGCGCTCACGGCGATTCCTACAATATTAGTGATGATCAGACGGCTCCATGACTGTAACTTATCAGGATGGTGGGTTATTCTTGCTATACTTCCCCCGTTTTGTTTCTTCGTCATGAGTTGGGCGCCTGATCCGTTCCAGCCTAATCTGTATGGGACAACGGAAAGACTGTCGCATGAAGAGAGGGCTGTTAAAACCCCGCCTCCCATCATTGACGGTGTTGAATACCTAACTAAGCCCGGTTTCACTCCTCAATTGCGCAGACAGCGTGATGAGGAACAATACGAGAAAGATTTGAAAAGCATTATCGGAACACAAGATAAAGGAGTAAATAAAGATGAAAGACAAAAAGGATAGAAAACACGACAAGAAGCATGACAAGAAGGGCTGCGGCAAGAAGATCAAATGCCTTGGCAAAAAGATCAGAAGACTCGAAGAGCAGGAGCAGTATGTATCCGCTTTGATCGGTCAGCTCCAGATCGTTGCTGATGAAATCAGAATGGAAAAAGAATTCCTGGAAGACAAGCTCACAAAGAAAAAGGCTGCAAAACATCCCCGTTTTTTCAAAGAGGTTGTTGAAGTAGAAGAAGAGAAGCCTCAGGCTTAATTCGCAAAAGAGCCTCGAGTTTCGGGGCATTTCTATTTATAAGTGAGCAAACACTTGCTTACCGTTTAATAAGATAGGCACGAACCGGTGATGCTTCGATGCCTTCCCATTTCAGCGGGACTGCGTGAAGTTCGTAAAGGCCGGCCTCGACGTCCTGCAGGCAGATGTTTTCTAGAATGCAGATGTCGTGCGAAAGCAGTGCATGGTGAGCTTCAAAGTGAATACTAACTTTCGGATCAATAGATGCGGTGGAAATGCCGATCAAACGGACATCATGCCCGGTCAGTTTGTTCGCAAGTTCCTTTGAGATACCGGCTTCAGGATGATTAGTTTTCAGTAGAATTCGCTGATAATTAAAAGCAGAAGCAGGCATATCTTGGATATTGATTAATTTTCCTGCCTGAGAGACATCTGCAATATACGCTAAACCGACAAAAGTCTCGATGGAATAATTCTGTGCGCCGGGCTGCTCGTAGCCAAAGTGATACGGCAAATCGACGTGAGTGCCCACATGCGGTGTGAACTTAATTTCGGAAGTGTTGATTTGGCCAAACGAAAGATAATCGATACACAGCGGCGTGTCGCCTTCGAATACCGGAGTATTTCGGTTAACCGTCATGGAAATGTCGATAACTTTCATTATTTTTGCTTATTCCCGTAAATCTGTATGCGCAAAACAACTTGAATCCGTCGACTCTGTCCGTAAAATTGTAACTTGAAAAGTTTTAATAAGTAAGGACTCACCTTCGGTAATGAATTTTGAAAACCCGGAGCTTCTTATCTTGAGTTTTCAGGCATCGAAGAGAGGGTACAAAAAAGCCGGCATGGCGCCGGCATATTGCTTATAGGACTTCTATTCCACGTTGAATCCGTTCCTTCTTGCGGCAATCAGCGCTTCAGTGCGGTTTCTCGCGTCAAAGGCACGGTAAATCGCAGTGACGTGCGTTTTAATGGTGCCTTCGGAAAGATCAAGTTTGCGGCAGATCGATTTAATCGAGTCGCCCTGGCTCAGCAGTTTTAAGACCTGACACTGACGAGTGGTCAGATGTACCGTCGAGGAAGGATTGACCGACGGTTGCTGCGGGCTCATACCGATCGACTGCTGCTGTGTCAGTATCTTCGATGGTATGTAAACACCGCCTTCTAAAACGAAGTTCACGGCACCCTTGAGCAGATTCGCATCCAGAGACTTCGGAATAAAACCGGCTGCGCCCGCTGACAGTGTTTTCAAAATACTGTCCGAGTCAACTAAGCCGGAAAGAACCAAAATCTTCAGTGCCGGGTATTCAAGGAGCAGCCTTTCCAGAAGTTCCGTTCCGGTAGAGTCCGGCAGACCTAAATCTAAAATCATGAGATCAGCGGAGTCCCCATACTTGGAGGCGAGTTCCAATGCTTCCTTCGCAGTGGCGCCGACGTGAATGGAAACGCCCGGGTACATGCTTTTCAGAAGTGCGGAGAGCGCGGTTGTGATGAGTGAGTGGTCATCAACTAACAGGATTGTCTGGGGCTGTATCAAAACATTTCTCCTTTATTAACCATGCTAAGATAAATCGATCCGAGCCTTCCGTCAATATACTCAGGTAAATATGGGCAATCAGCAGATTCTCGGCAGCTGTTCACCCGTTAGCCAGTCCACCATACGCACACCGCCAAAGCCGGTTTCCATCTGCACAAAGTGATTTTCGTCTTCAATACAGCGTCCGATCAGCTGAGCGTTCTGTCCTAAAGGATCCTCCCGCATGATGGCAAGCATCTTTTCTGCATCCTCAGCCGCGCAAATCGCGATCAATTTCCCTTCATTTGCGACGTACAGCGGATCAAGCCCTAAAAATTCACAGGCGGCTTCCACGCTTTCCTTAACCGGAATCCTGTCTTCTTCCAGTACCATTCCGATATTGGACTGTGAAGCGATTTCATTGAGCGTAGTGCCCAGACCGCCGCGTGTCGGATCTCGCATGCAGCGCAGAGAAGGAACGCCTTTGACGAGCTTTTCCGTCAGACGGTTAAGACTTGCTGAGTCACTCTCGACATTGGTCTCAAAGCCTAGATTGACGCGCTGACTCATAACGGCGACACCATGATCGCCAATGTCTCCGGAAATGGCGATCACGTCTCCGGGCTTACAGAATGAGCCGGAAAGACGAACGCCTTTAGGAAGCACCCCGACACCGCAGGTGTTGATATAGATGCCGTCGGCTTTTCCTCGCTCCACGACCTTTGTGTCGCCGGTCACGATATAGACGCCGGCTTCTCTAGCGGCTTCAGCCATGCTTTCAACAATGCGCTTGAGATCCGACAAGGGGAAGCCTTCCTCAAGAATAAAACCGGCCGACAGATACTTCGGAACAGCGCCGCAGACCGCAACGTCATTGACGGTGCCGTGCACGGACAGCGCGCCGATATCTCCGCCTGCAAAAAAGATGGGACTCACAACGTGAGAGTCGGTCGCCATGATAAGTTCGCCCTCCGGGCACGGAAGGCGGGCACCGTCGTCACCCTGATCAAGATATTCATTGCTGAAGTACTTCGCAAACAGTTCGGAAATCAGCTGTGCGCTGGCTTTGCCGCCGGCACCGAAATTCATTTCGACTTTGCCGGTCTTGAAATTCACAGGACGCTGATAGTGTTTCTTTTCGCTTGTCATACTCTTCTCCGCTGTCTATGCGCGTTTATGTCTTCCATAGTTGAAGTAGGCGGCGCATGCCCCTTCACTCGAAACCATGCAGGAGCCGATCGGATTTTCCGGTGTGCAGACGGTGCCGAACGCTCTGCAGTCGGAGGGATGCTTCTCTCCGCGTAAAATGGCGCCGCATTCGCAGGCTTTATTGTCCGGAACCCGACGATATTTAAGTCCGAAGCGCTTTTCCGCATCGAACTCGCTATAGGCGTCTGAAAGCTTCAGTGCGGAATTCGGAACGCTGCCTAATCCTCGCCATTCGAAAGAATCTCTGAGCGCAAAAACTTCATGAACCATCTTCAGCGCTTTGGTGTTGCCTTCAGGTTTGACGGCTCGAATAAATTCGTTTTCGACTTTGGCTTCACCTTTGTTAATCTGACGGATCAGCATGAGAATCGACTGCAGCATGTCCAGGGGCTCAAAGCCTGCGATCACCACCGGTTTATGATGGTCCCGGGCAAAGGTTTCATAGGGTTCGCTGCCGATAATCGTAGAAACGTGCGCAGGACCGACGAATCCGTCAATATGAACCTTTTCGTCATTCTGCAGGATATGGTTCATCGCAGCCGGTGTCAGAACATGATTGCAGAAGACAAAGAAGTTCTTAAGGCCTTCGGCTTTTGCCTGCTTGAGTACAACGGCTGTCGCAGGCGTTGTGGTTTCAAAGCCGATCGCAAAGAAAACGACGTTTTTATCGGGATTGGCCCTTGCGATCTCCAGGCAGTCAGAGGCGGAATAAACCATGCGAATGTCGCCGCCCTGAGCTTTGGCCTTCATCATGGAAAGACCTCCGGAAGCCGGTACTCGCATACAGTCGGCATAGGTGCAGACCGTCGCGCCGTGTTCCAGCGCAAGCTCAATAGCAGAATCAATTCGGCCGATTGGCATGACGCAGACGGGGCAACCGGGTCCGTGAATCATTCGCACGTTCTCAGGAAGCACGCCCTCCAAACCATAGCGGCTGATGACATGAGTGTGGCCGCCGCAGAATTCCATCAGGCGATAACTTTTGTCGCTTTGTACTTCCGCCTTAATGTCCTTAATGATCTTTTTGGCAAGTTCCGTGTCACGGTATTCGGTAATGTATTTCATCGATCCGGTTCCTTAGGCAGGTTGGGAGGCTTGCGCAAAAAGTTCAAGCGTTTTCTGCGCCTCAATCGGATCGATTTTCTGAAGCGCGTATCCCACATGAAGAATCACGTAGTCGCCAACTCTCACATCGTCAATCAGCGCGGTGGAAATTGTTTTTTTAAGACCGGAGATTTCAACAACGGCGGTCTCGTCGTCGATGATTTCTTTGACCTGAACAGGAATGGCTAAACACATAACTAAACTCCGCTATTCGAATGAAGCTTCATCAGCACGGCATAAGCCTGACCGAGAGAGACGCCTCCGTCATTGGGCGGAATGCGAAGCCCTTCATAAACGCTGAGAGAGCCTTCTTCCAAATAATTTCTGAGGCTTCTGCTGAGTCTGGTATTCAGACAGCATCCGCCTGATAAACATACTTTTCTAATCTTGTTTTTTTCTGCGGCAGCCAGCGCTAGTCGGCTGAGCGCGAAAGCGACGGTTTCATGGAAGTCAGCCGAGGCTTCAGCCGCAGAACTGTATTGAGTTAAATTTAATAGGAGCGGCACAAAATTGACGCCGCTCTCGCTGAATTCGAGCAGATCCTCGCGCACGCGTCCCTTTGTCCCGTAACCGGCTGCTTGGAAAAGAACCGGTGCTTCTCCTTCATAGGAAGAATGGGTCTTGACACCGGTAAGAGCGGCAGCGGTATCAAAAATCCTTCCTAAACTGGAACTCTCCGGAATCGGCAGGTCCGAGGCAAGCATGCGCTCAATGATCGAAGCGCCTTTGAACGGGAAGAGTCGTTTAGCATTTTCTGCCAAACCGTTTTGGCATAGCAGCGCGTAGGCCATTCTCCAGCCCTCGCGCGCGCATTTGTCGCCGCCGGGAAGAAGAATCGGCGATAGAGACTTCAGGCGCTCAAAACCCAGGGGATCAACTTTCAGCAGCTCGCCGCCCCAGGATTTTCCGTCAGTGCCGAGTCCGACTCCGTCAAGCGCGAGACCCAGCACCGCTTCTTTAAGCCCGTGTTCGGCCATCACCGCGGCAATATGCGCATGATGGTGCTGTACGGCAATGAGTTCGACATCAAACTCATTGGCAAGCTTTTCTGCCAGCACCGTGGAATAAAAATCCGGATGAAGATCGCATGCAATATAGTCGGGCCTGATCTCAAAAACTTCCGACAGATGCCGAATCGCTTTCTCAAGCGTGCGGTCGTTGCTCACTCTGTCTAGGTCACCAATGTGCTGCGTCAAATAAGCATGAGTGCCTTTTGTCAGACACGCGGTGTTCTTTAACCACGCGCCTGCAGCAATGACGGACGGACCTGAGAATGGGAGTGCGATTGCCTGAGGAACGAGACCTCTGGCGCGGCGAATGTACTGAACGTCATTGTCTTTGGCCTGCGCGACCGAATCATCACAGCGGATCAGGATGTCGCGGTTGTGTACAAGGAAACAGTCACAGATGCCTTCCAACAGACGTACCGCCTCGGCGTTGCTGATTACAAGCGGTTCGCCGCCAGCGTTCGCACTCGTCATAACAAGTGTCAAATCGTTGGGTTTCTCATGCCAGAGCGGATCCTCGCTTCGATCGGCCGCTTCAAAAAAGAGCAGCCAGTGAATCGGAGTGTAGGGAAGCATCAGGCCGATGTGCGTCAAATTCGGCGCGATACCGACTAAATGATCATCTGCGCCGGGTTTCTTCGGCAGAAGCACAATGGGCGCTACAGAGGACTCGAGAAGCTTCTGAGCTTCTTCGGAAACCTCGGCGATTCTGCGCGCGGACGCGGTATTCTGAACCATTAAGGCAAAGGGCTTGCTCGGTCGCTTTTTGCGTTCGCGAAGACGAGAGACCGCTTGAGCGTTTTTTGCGTCGCAAACCAGATGAAAGCCGCCAAGACCTTTGATTGCGGCAATTTCACCGGCCTTAATCCGTCTCATGACTTCAGCGAGCGGATCATCGGTATTGATCGGAAGCCCGGCTTTGTCAAGCAACGTGACGTGAGGTCCGCAGACCGGACACGCGTTCGGCTGGGCATGAAATCTTCGATCCAGAGGATCGGTATATTCCTCAAGACAGTCCGAACACATCGGAAAATCTTTCATGCTCGTCTGCGGCCGATCATAGGGAAGATGCGCTGTGATGGTGTAGCGCGGCCCGCAGTGCGTGCAATTGATAAAAGGATAGCGATAGCGGCGATTGTTCTTGTCCGTAAGTTCGGAAAGGCACGCTCTGCAAACCGCCGCATCAGCGGGAATGACGGTGCTGACCGCGTTGCTGTGGCTTTCGAGAATCTTAAATTCGGTAAAGCCGCTCGGTTCGATCTCTTCGGAAACTATAGTTTCGATACTGGCAAGCGGCGGAAGTTCTGTCGTAAGACGCTTCATGAAGCGCGCGATGGAGGCCTCTTCGCCTTCCACTACAGTTTCAACGCCCTGACCGTCGTTTAAGACAGTTCCGTTCAGGTTTTCGTCAGTTGCTAAAACATAAACAAAAGGCCTGAACCCGACTCCCTGGACGGTTCCGTTGATCCTGAGACGACGCGCGCTTATCCTGCTCATGGACAAAACTCCCGATTCACCGATCAGGCTAAACGGCTGAAGCGGTTTTTAAGCCAGCCGATCCATTCGTTCATGCCGGTGCCTTTAGTGGCAGACACTTCGATAATCTCGATGTCGGGATTGACGCGCTTTGCATATTCCTTGCATTTTTCAACGTCAAAATCCAAATACGGCAGCAGATCGATTTTGTTCAGAAGCATCACTGAGCTTGCCGCGAACATGTCCGGATACTTGATGGGTTTGTCTTCACCTTCGGTAACGGAAAGGACGACAACTTTGCAGTCTTCTCCGAGATCGAATGCGGCGGGGCAGACGAGATTGCCGACATTCTCGATAAAGAGAATAGAGCGATCTTCCGGTTTGATCTTTTCGCAGGCTTCATCAATCATTTCCGCGTCAAGATGGCAGCCTTCGCCGGTGTTGATTTGAATCGCGCGGCATCCGGTCGCTCGAATGCGTTCGGCGTCGTTGAGTGTCTGCTGATCGCCTTCAATAACGGCGAGTTTAAAGTCTTTGGAAATACGCTCAATTGTTTTGCAAAGAAGCGTGGTTTTTCCGCTTCCGGGACTTGATACCAGATTCAGAGCAAGAATGTGTTTATTTAAAAACTTCTCGCGGTTCTGCTGAGCTTTTTTGTCGTTTGCGTTCAGTACGTCAATTTCGAGCTGGACGAGACGATCGTTAACTTTTTCCATTTGTTTGGCTTCAAGAGTACGGCACTTCGGTCGGCTGAGAAGCCGCCGAAGCGCC
Organism: Parasutterella muris; assembly: GCF_943193095.1. Classification (NCBI taxonomy): domain Bacteria; kingdom Pseudomonadati; phylum Pseudomonadota; class Betaproteobacteria; order Burkholderiales; family Sutterellaceae; genus Parasutterella; species Parasutterella muris. Next base: position 100,172 of record NZ_CALPCV010000002.1, read on the forward strand.
AAATAAAATTATTCGTGATGATGGTGGTGGCCAGCGTCGCCGTGTTTGTGGTGGCCGGCATCGTGGTGATGGCGGTGCTGGTCATTGTCGCGATGATGATGGCCGTCTTCATCATGAGGATGTTCATGAGTATGCTGGCAGGCGCCGTGATCATGAGTATGGTCTAAATCTTCAATCTTGGCACTCTTTCCGCCGCATCCGCAGGTTACGCACATAATGGCTCTCCTTATTAAGTTAACTGCAAAAATTATTCATCGTCTCCAAGCTCAAGCTCGGACACTCTGAATTCCGTTCCGCCGTTGATCGACAGCTGATAGCTTCCGCATTCGGGGCAAGCGTCTCCGCGTCGATGCAGAGGTACGGTCTTTTGGCACATCATGCACCAGGCCGTGCCCTGCGGGCGTTCTATTTCAATCTCGGCGCCTTCCATAGGCGTTTCTTGCGAGGCAATTTTGAGGCCCTGCATCAGAGCGTGCATCTCCACTCCGGCAAGCTCTCCGACAATCAGTTTGACTTTTGAGACCTTCCGGGTGTTGTTGGCCTCGGCTGTGTTTTCAACAATCTCGACAATGCTTTGTGCGAGCGACATCTCATGCATGGCACACCTCGACTTCAAAGGCGGTACACGGATCAAAGGAAAGGATCGTGAATTCGGCCGCCTCTTTAAGCGCGGCGGCGTCATCAAACTTCAGAGACATGAGCGCCTGTTTAAACCATTTGGAGCGCACGACGTTGATATCGGTCGGAGTGAGGATGCTGTAGTCCTTAATCTTCGCATCCGCTCCGCGGCCTTCGAGCCTTACCGTATGCAGAAGGATTCCGCGTGAATTCTGAACCAGGGAGGCGGCTGCTCCGTTGCTCAGCCTGATCGCGCTGACTGTTTCAAATGGGATGCGTACCAAATCCGCGGCGCTCAGTACTTCCATAAATCGAGCGGCAATGCGTGTGTAATTAGTGTTGCCGTCCTGAGCGAGCAGACCGGCCTCAGACGGTCTGTGGGACATGCGGGCAACCGGTCCGGTCAGTGCGTCAACTTCGATGTTCCATGGCTCCTTATCCCAGCATCCTTTTTCTTTCAGCGCCTGCAGAATAAAAGTCGGACTTTTGGTCAGAAGCGGAGCCGGGCACCAGCCTTTTGTACGCTGTGTTTTTGAGATTTTGGCAAAGAAACCGGATAGGCTCTCGGGTTTCGTTTCAATCGTTCCGTTGTAAAGATCCTGTTCCCAATCATTGGAAAAACCGTCAAGCAGCAGATAGGACACCTCGCTTCGAAGCGAAGCCCAGAGTTTCTCGCGTTCTCGAAGATTGTTGTAGGGCAGCTCTTTCAGCTCTTCACAAAGAGCGCGAACATTAATGAGCGACTGAGATTTTGTGCTCAGAAAGTCGCGGCCCGCGCAGCGCATCGTGAAAAAAAGAGTCCCTTCTCGGATGATTTCTAAATGATTGGCAAAGCGGCACTGGGCAATCAGCTCCTGATCCGGATCTTCGTCCGTCGTGGCCGCGCAGGCAAGCTTCGCTGCGGCAAGCTGAGAGTTGGGACAAAGCGCAAAAATCGTCTGGAAAATGTCAAAGGCTTCCTGAGGAGAACGGCCGCGAACCAAATCTTCGACTTTGATTTCTTTCGGCAGTTTGATCTCAACGTCCGTGACGCGATGGTCTCGAACTTTAAGGACAAACTTCATAGAGCCCAAAAAACTCATGATTCTTCCTCCTCTTTTTTTCGGGGGCTCAGAAAAGCCCTTCTAGAGATAGGTCTCTCAATTGCCGCGGAGACCACTTTTTCAATCGCTTCCGGATCCGTTTCCTTTTCAAACGCCGGAATCGGCGTTCCGAGCTCCGGCTCACCCGCGGGCTTCATCAGCTCATCAAGCGAATACTTGGCGATTTCGACAGCCATTTCATGATCGGCGACAACTTCATCAAGCGGCGACATGAGTGAGCACATTTGGTATTCACCGAGAATGCGGTCGCGGACGCAGATAAAGTCATAGAGCCCCGCGGGAAACGGATAGTTCAGCCTTCTGCCCTCGGCAACGGACTTCCATTTTGAAGGCTGTCCTTTGCTGAGGATCAGGTTCATGCACCAGGGGGTGACAATGACTCCGAGCCAGAAATACTTCCAGCGCCGGAACCCGACCGCCTGGACTCGGACACGCGGATGAAGCATCGGCAGGCCCATCATGCGGGTCTTCCAAATGCGTTCAAATCCGCGTTCCAGCCTCAAAGCCGGATTAGGTTCCCACGGCTCCTCATTTTGCGGAGTAGCCGGAGTCTTTGTCTCGTTCATAATTCTTGGGTACCACTAAAAATAAATCTCTCTCGCAGCCGCATACTGGACAGTTCCAGTACTCGGGCAGCTGAGAAAACGGTGTTCCCGGCATGATGTTCTGATCAATATCGCCGATTTTCGGGTCGTAGACGTAATGACAGACTTTGCACTCAAGGCAGTCGTCGTCCTTGAGTTTGGAGTTGTCTCCGAGGAAAGTTCCGTCAAAAGTGTGCATCATGACTGAAGCTCCACAGCAGGAAGTTCCCAGCTCTGAGTGACCCATTCAATGAGCTCTTTGATTCGAGCGACGGAATCCTCCAAGTCTTCGCTTGCTGCCATTGCCTCTTCAGGAAGTCCTGAAACGACGAGTGTGTTCAGAATCATGAGGCGCGTCGGCGCGTTGTTCAGATACTGAACACGCCAGAGATGACGAACATCGGTAGAAGAGATTCTGCAGTTGCCGAATCCTCTGGAAATGATGTAGACGGCGCCTTCTCCGACCGCTTTGTCAATGACCTGATGGTCTTCAGCCGACATGGGAAGATGACTGAGGTTGACGGTAAAGGCAGGCGAGCCCGGTGCCCAATCCTTGAGCGCGGTCTTTAGTTCCGCCAAAATCGCAGGACTGTTCATCGCTTCCGGACCGGGTTCGACGGGAAGCAGTCCGGGTCTGCTTGTGGCGTAAGCGGCTTCTGCGACACAGGATGGAATCGCGCTCACTTCAACCTGATCGGCAATCGGTCTTCCTTCGCGGAAATAACGCACGCGCCAAACACCTACGTAGACGGACTCCTGAATGCGGATTTCGTCGAACGTGTCATTGGGGATTGTGATGCGGATCGAGACTTCGCCTTCGCCAAGCATCTGATTGATAAGACCGATCGTCTGGGTATCGAACTGATTCAGTGCGAAAGCAGGGCCGGCGTCTCCGCTGTCCGTGTTCCACAGACGCATTTCGTCATACAGATCGATAAAGAACTGACGGCATTTAATCGCGGTTTCCTTATCGGCAATTTCCGGAGTCAGCGGAGCGCTGAAGGTGTCAACTGTGTCGGGCACGCCGATTGTGTTCGCGACAGAGCGATCGGGCTGAGAGCCCGGGCCGACCAAATTGATAGGAATGGATATTGGACTGATGGACATAGTTCTGTACGGTTTAAAGCAAAATGGTTAAATAGAACGAACGGGAATGCCGATGGAAGGCGGATAAGAGGGTTCGCTGTGAATGATTTCATCGGTTTCTTTCACCAGATCGGCCCAAAGGCGCAGACCGTCAACCGCGCCGAGGTATTTACCGTCGCGGAAAAAGACCATCGCGGGCCAGCGCTTGAAACCGTATTTCACGGCGATGCGGCGTGCATTGGGAGGTCCGACGATCGCCCGATGCTCAATCAGCGCGCAGGATTTGGCAAGTTCGGGTCCGATGACCAGCGCGTCCATCGTTTCTTTCATGCGGTTGGGGTCTTCGACAAAGACGACCATGGAAAGACCGGGCTTCTCTAAAAAGTTCGGCAGCGTTTCCGCGTCGCAGGCTTCGAATCCGTGTTCATTGATCATCCGCAGATAAAGCGGGTGGCTGTATAAATCGATTTTTGGGGAAACGGCAAAGAGTTCCATTATTTGTTCCCTTCCAGTTGTTTCTGCAGGTGCGGAGGAAGTTTTCCGGTATTTGCGACAATGTCGGCAAATGCGTCATTGACATCCGGAGTTCCTCCGTTCATCGCGGCTTCCACCGCGTCAAGCGCTTTGTCAACCTGTACCGCTCTTTCGGGCGTGATTTTTTTTACGGCCATGCCGTTCCAGGCAAGGACCCAGTCGCCCGCTTCGACATTGCCGAGCAGCATGACGTCAAGATTTTCCGTCTGACCTCGTCCGACGCAGACGGCTCTTCCTTCAGAGGGAAGAGATTTCACTTGCATAGGAATTCCGACGCACATTATTCGCTCCGTTTTAAATTCAGATGCGCAAAACGAATATCGCCTTCACGGCAGGCTTCCTCCGGAGTCGGTCTGCCTTCTTCATAATTTTTAATATTGAGACACTCGGCGTCCATCAGAGCGGGGACGGTTTCGTTTTCACTGCGCTCGCGTACACCGACGCCCCATTCGCGAAGAATGTGATAGCCGTCTGCGACCGCCTGAGGGATGACATCTTTGGCTTTCTGAGACAGGGATCCGCCGTAGTCGTCAAGCAGAACCGGCTGGAATCCGACGACGGCGATTTCTTTAGGTTCGCATCCGCGAAGCATGGCCGCGGCGAGCAGATCATTCATTCCGTCCTGATGCGGAGAAATTTTGGTCGAGGTCCAGATGCGGATGTCGTCATTGCGCAGTACGGTCAGTTCGCCCGGCGCACCGTGGAAGTCGCAGCAGTCAAAAACCAGAAGCTTTTCTGTGCGGCAGATTCGATCGAACAAATACATGCCGAGCGTACCGCCGTCCGCAACAAGATTATTGACATCGGTCAGCGCATATTTACTGTTGAACTGTTCAACCGCTCTGACGCCGAAACCCTCGTCGGCCCAGAGAATATTGCCGATGCCAAGAACTAAACAAGGGATGTCTTTTACTGTGTTCATGTAATCCTCTTTAATCTGCCACCGATCTGGTTACTTTTCAGGAGAAATCAGACAGAACGTAGTGTAAACCCTTGTATCGAGGAATTTAAAAATGTAACTAAATTGAGCTGTGTTTTTACGGATTAATTCGAAAAGCTTTATGGGAGGGTAATTAAAAAAAGAAGCGTTAAGGAAATGCGTCAAAAGGAAGATTTTAGGCAGTCGGAAACAAGATAAAAATGCCGAATCCATTAATGCGCCGATTCTTTGTTCTCTTTGATTTGAAAGGATTTTTCCGCTTCTTTTTCAAGCGCGACATGAAGGTCCCAGCGCATCTGCAGCATCAGCCAGAATTCAGGCTCCGTTTTAAAGAAACAGGCAAGCCGGATGGCGGTATCTGTTGTAATGGAGCGCTTGCCTACAATGAGCTCATTAATTCGTCGTCTGGAAACGCCTAGGGCGAGGGCAAGCTGAGACTGTGTGATATTGAGCGGTTCTAAAAAACGTGACTCAAGAAAGGCTCCGGGGTGCGGAGCACTTCTTGAGGAACGCGGAAAACGACCGCGGAGCGGAATGGAATTATCCTTCACACGGTCGTTTTTGTTTGTCATAACACTATCGCTGTAAGGTTAGGCTTTCTTCTGAGCCGGGGCAACATTGTTGCCGGGCTGCGGAATCGGCTCCTTAAAGAAGCGAATGCCGTTAATCATCGTTGAGACCTGAGTACCGCCGCCCATGATGTCTTCACGGAAGCTCATGTAAAGGTGAGCGCAGAGGAAGATCAAGAGGTAGTACATCAGCAGATGGTGTGTGGTACGAACGACCTGAGGGCCGCCCATCCAGGCAGTAACCCATCCGAACCAGCTCATCCAGCCGGTGTCCCATCCCCACTGTTCGGCATAAAGACCGAAACCGGTGATGATGATGGCGATAGAACCAAGCACATACATTAAGCACATTGCTGTCTGAGCAAGCGGGTTGTGGCCCACGTACTCTTTCGGGTGCTTATTGAGGAACAGGTAATAGAAAGCCGTTCCGAAGATGCCCTTGATCCACTGCATGTCCCAGAAGGGCAGCAGGAAGATCATGCGGGAATACTTGTTGCCGACAAATGCCCAGTAAATACGGTAGAGCATCAGTACGGAGAAAAGCATCCCGAAGACAAAGTGCAGGAGGAGTATGTGCCCGAAGAAGTAAGTATTCCATGTCTCGGCATAGTTCGGAATAGGCGGCCAGCCGATTAGGAATCCTGTGACTACGAGCATGAAAAAGGCAAGACACTGGGCCCAATGCCAGAAGCGTACAGGAGCTTCATACACATATACGGGCTCGATCGGGCCTTCTTCGATTTCGTAAGACCATTTCGAGATTTTCATAAAACCTCCCAATTAACGGACTTGAACTGTACAGAGTTCTTCGCCGTCTTTAGACATAACGTGTGTGGCGCAGGCCAGGCACGGGTCAAAACTGTGGATCGTACGGAGGATTTCCAGCGGCTGGTCAGGAATACCAACCGGTGTGCCGAGCAGAGCGGCTTCATAAGCGCCGAGCTGGCCCTTCGGATCACGCGGGCTGGCGTTCCAAGTGGAGGGAACAACCGCCTGCCAGTTTTCGATAACGCCGTCTTTAATGACGCACCAGTGGCCAAGCGCACCGCGGGGAGCTTCGGCCGGGCCGACGCCTTTAAGGGCGCCCTGAGGCCATGTGCTCGGTTCCCACTTGCTCATATCGGCAGCGACTTCATCGCCCGCTTTAATGTTGGCTTCGAGGTCGTTGATGAATTCGAGCATCATGTCGGCAGCCATTCTGCATTCCAGGCCTCTGGCAAGCGTACGGCCGAGGGTGGAGAAGAGGGCTTCGACAGGAACGCCGGCTTGCTTGAGCGCCTGATCAACCAAGTCTTTCTGACGCGGCATGCCCTTCGCATAAGCGACGACCATACGTGCAAGAGGACCGGTTTCCATCGCGTGACCGTTCCAGCGCGGAGCTTTAATCCAGGAGTAGCGGCCTTCAGCACCGAGCCACTTGATGTCGGTCTTGGTGCCTTCGTAGTCAACACCGGCTTTGCCGAGATCAAAGTTCGGATCGGTGATACCGTCCCACGGATGCAGACCGGCGTCAGGCTGCGGATATTTGTACCAGGCGTGATCAACGAATTCCTTGATCTGTTCCGGATCCTTAAGGTCAACCGGATGGATTTCGTTGAGCTTGCCGTCGATGATGGCGCCGTTCGGCATGAGCAGGCTCTTTTCAGAGAGGTCATTGGCATACAGCGGGAAATCGCCGTAGCAAAGCAGATTCTGATTGGAGAGTCCGCCGCCGATCTTGAACCAATCTCTGTAGTAGTGGGCCATAGCCATCAAATCAGGGTAATAGACTTCATTGATGAATTTGATGGTGGACTTAGCCACATCGCGCATGAAGTTCATCCAGACCTGGTTGATCATGATGCCCTGGGCGCCGGTGTCGTTCATATTAATCGGGCAGGGAACACCGCCGACCAGATAGTTCGGATGCGGGTTCTTGCCGCCGAGGATCGCGTGAACTTTAACGATCTCGCGCTGGAAGTCCAAGCTTTCGAGATAGTGGGTTACGCCGAGCAGGTTCACTTCCGGAGGAAGCTTGTATGCGGGGTTGCCCCAGTAAGCGTTAGCGAAGATACCAAGCTGGCCGCTGGCAACGAATTTCTTCAGACGGTCCTGAACTTCTTTGAAGTAAGCCGGAGAAGAAAGTGCGTGGCTGGAGATGGACTGCTGCAGTTCGCTGGTCTTTTTCGGGTCGGCGCTCAAAGCGTTGACAACGTCGATCCAGTCAAGGCCGTGAAGCTGATAGAAGTGTGTCAGATGGTCCTGAGCGTAAAGGGTCGCATTCATCAGGTTGCGGATGATGTTTGCGTTCTTAGGAATCTTGATTCCGAGAGCGTCTTCAACCGCACGAACCGCAGAAAGGGCGTGAACGCCGGTACAGACACCGCAGACACGTTCCACGAAAGCCCATGCATCGCGCGGATCGCGTCCTTTAAGAATAACTTCGAGGCCGCGCCACATTGTGCCGGTAGACATTGCGTCGACAATGACATTGTTTTCATCGAGGACGGCTTGCATACGTAAGTGACCTTCGATTCGGGTGATCGGGTCAACAACAACTTTCTTGTTTGCCATTATTCATTTACTCCCATGTCCTTGTTGACTTCTTTTGATTTGGCACGAGCAACCGCACTGGCAGCGGCGTGAACTGCGACGGCAGCGCCGACGACGCCCAAAGCGGCCAAGCCGACTCTGTCAGCTGTGGCTTGGATACCCAGACCCCAGCTCGGCGGAAGGATAGTCGGTTCGTGAGCATAGAAACTGCCCTTATCCCAGAAGTTGTCTTCGGAACAGGCGATGCAGGGATGGCCGGATTCAACAGGCCAAGAGAGCATATCGTTCCAGCGGATTGAAGAGCAGGAGTTGTATGTGATCGGGCCCTTGCATCCGACTTTGTAGAGGCAGTAGCCGAGTTTGGCGCCCATATCGTCGAATTTTTCAACGAACTGGCCGGCGTCAAAGTGCGCGCGGCGATAGCATTTATCGTGGTTGCGCTGGCCGTAGAACATCTTCGGACGAAGCTGAGCATCCACCGGAGGCAGACGGTCATAGGTGAGCATGTAAGTGATCACGCCCGTCATGACTTCAGGAATCGGGGGACAGCCCGGAACACGGATGATCGGTTTGTCTTTGATCACGTCAGTGATCGGGACAGACTTAGTCGGATTCGGTTTGGCCGTGTTGATGCAGCCCCAGGAAGAGCAGGAGCCCCAAGCGATAATGGCTTTAGCGCCTTTAGCGACATGGAGGAGTTTTTCGAGGAAGGGTTTGCCGCCGGGCAGACAGAACATGCCGTCTTCGCCAAGGCAGGGAGAACCTTCAACAGCAAGGATGTAGTTGCCGTAGAACTTTTTCATCACATCTTCAAGGGCCTGATGGTCCTGTTCACCGGCGGCAGCCATCAGGGTGTCGTCGTAAGCAAGAGAAATCATCGAAAGGATGACGTCTTTTGTCAGCGGATGGTAAGAACGGATGAAGGATTCGGTACAGCAAGTGCATTCGAGGCCATGAAGCCAGATCACAGGTGTTCTGGGTTTAGTTTCCATCGCATGAGCGATGTCCGCTGCGCCGTTGGCTCCGAGCCCGAGGGAAGCGGCTGTCAGAGAGCAGAATTTAAGGAAACTGCGTCTCGAGACTCCTTGCCGCCGCATCAATTGATAATTAGTTTCTGTCATAGAAGCATCTTCTCTTTAGTTGCAGGGGCTGCCTTAAGCAGGCAGGGTTTAGATACACACGTATAAAAACTGTTCACCATTCTAAGCGTTTAACCTTATATTTGATAGTTGGCATTTAAAAGCAAAATTATTTTTTAATCATATAGTTATATAAAAAGCCTGGAATTAAATGTAACGCATTCCGTTACATAAAGTTAGAAGATAGACCGTTTTGGGAATAGGTATGAAGCATGGTCTTCTGAGCTCCAATGGATCGATCTTTTAGCTCTAGTACTCATAAGGTTGGTTTAATCGCGGATTCATAAAATTTAGCCTAACCCGTATTCAACTCATTTCATTCATGCCCAAGGACACTTCCAATTTGGAGCTCAGAGGTATTCGCTGCATCCGAGGGGAACGGCTTTTATTTTCTAAGCTTAGTTTCCGCTGCTCTGCAGGGACTCTGGTCAGGATCGCCGGTCCGAACGGAACCGGAAAGACGACGCTTCTGCGTCTGCTTGTCGGACTTATGCAGCCTCAGGAGGGCGAAATTCTTTGGAATGGGAAGGCGATTCTGAAACTTAAGGAAGAGTTCTGGCAGAACCTGATTTATATCGGTCATTTGAACGGCGTCAAGGACGAGCTGACCGCTCGTGAAAATCTCCTGGTGAACTGCGAGATCGGAGAGCATCCCATTACGGCGGAGCAGGCTGATGAGGCGCTGGAGAAAGTCGGGCTTGCCGGTTTTGAAAACAATTTAACTCGGCATCTTTCACAGGGACAGAGAAGAAGGGTTGCGCTTGCGCGTCTTTATGTCAGCCGGCATGCGCCGTTTTGGGTTTTGGATGAACCCTTTACCGCTCTGGATGTGAAGGCCGTGGACAATCTAGCCAATCTGATTGCTCAGCATGTCAACGAAGGCGGCATTGTCGCTTTCACGACGCATCAAGAAGTGCCGATCGCGGCAAACCGATCCGAGCGGATCGATCTTACAGGCGGACGCTGGCTGAACGCCTCCATAGGCAAAGGCCGTAAAGAGGTTTGATCATGCTGAGGTTATTTATCGCCATTGTCCGACGCGACCTGAAACTTGCACTTCGACTTAAGTCGGACGTACTGAACACGATTTTCTTTTTCATTGTTGTGGTCACGCTGGTGCCGCTTGGCATCGGTCCGGATCAGCAGCTGCTTCGCATGATCGCGCCCGGCGTTGTTTGGGTCGCCGCTCTTTTGGCTGCGCTTCTGTCTCTTCCGCGCCTCTTTAATAATGACTATGCGGACGGAACGCTCGAGCAGATGCTGCTTTCGGGAGAACCCCTGACCATTATTGTGATTGCCAAAGTTTTCGCGCACTGGCTGACGACCGGTATCCCGCTGACTGTCATTTCCGGTCTGTTGGCGCTGATGTTTGACTTGGAAACGGACGTGGCTTTGGTACTTATGAGCGCGCTTTTCATTGGAACTCCGGTTCTGAGTTTGGTCGGAAGTGTGGGCGCGGCGCTTACGCTGGGCCTGAGAGGCGGCAGTGTTCTGACATCTCTTCTGGTTCTGCCGCTTTATGTTCCGGTTCTTATTTTCGGCGCGGGTGCCGCTGAAGCAGTCTCGGTCGGAATTTCCGCGACCGCTTATTTCCTTATCGTCGGCGCGCTGACGCTGTTTTCGCTTGTGGTCATGCCGATTGCGACTGCGGCAGCCCTGAGGATCGCATCAGATTGATAATTTAGAGTGTATTGAGATGACTAAACCCTTATCACTTTTCACAACCGAGCGCATGTACGTGTTTGCCGGAAAAATGGTGAAACCGTGTTTTATTTTGGCGCTGATGGTGATTCTGGCCGCGCTGACCGTCGGCTTCATTATTGCGCCGGTGGATGCCACACAAGGCAACTCGTACCGAATTCTTTACATTCATGTTGCGTGCGCCTGGATGGCGATGCTGCTTTATGTCGTCATGGCGGTGTACTGCGCGCTGGGTCTGATTACCCAGAACCGTCTTTGGCCGATGATTGCTGCGGCTTTAGCGCCGACCGGCTGCCTGATGGCATTCCTTTCGCTCTGGACAGGTTCTCTTTGGGGCCGTCCCACATGGGGCGCCTACTGGGTTTGGGACGCGCGTCTCACAAGTGCTCTGATCCTCTTCTTTTTCTATCTCGGCTACATTGCTCTGCAGAACGCAATTCCCGATTGGCGCCGTGCCGATAAGGCCTGCGCGGTCATCGGCGTCGTCGGCGTGATCAACGTACCGATCGTTTATTTTTCCGTTCAGTGGTGGAACACGCTGCATCAGGGCGCGTCGATCACCTCTTTAGGCTCCTCGATTCATCCCATGATGCTTACCGCGCTTTTGCTGATGGTCGCAGGATTCTGGCTTTATACATTCGCTGTTACCTTTGCCCGTCTTCGCTCGATTATTTTGGAGCGGGATAAAAACCAGCCATGGGCTCAGGAACTCGCAATTAAAGGAGAACTCTGATGGGACAGTGGGAAAGCATTTCAGCCTTTATCTCCATGGGAGGTTACGGACAGTATGTCTGGGGTAGCTACGGCATGGTTTTATTTTGTTTTATCTGTGAAATTGTCGGTTTAGTCAGGCGCCGCCAGAAAGCAGCCAGAGAGCTGCTGATGGAAGCCAGAGCGCATCAGTCGGAGGAAGATCTATGAACTCGAGCCAGAAGAAACGTCTGAGTTTGGTCGCGGGAGGCGTCGTTATCTGCGGCGCTGCTGTCGCATTGGTTATGAACGCGTTTGAGGAAAACCTTGTGTTCTTCTTCTCGCCGTCGCAGGTTGCGGCGCATGAGGCGCCCGAGGGCAGAGCTTTTCGTATCGGCGGCTTTGTTCAGGAGGGCTCGGTGGTTCGACAGCAGGACGGCGTGACCGTACGTTTTGAAGTGACCGATACCGCGCACAGCGTTCCTGTGACCTACAAAGGCAGCCTGCCGGATCTGTTTAAGGAAGGAAAAGGCGTGGTTGCGCAGGGCAAGCTGATGAATGGTACTTTTGTTGCCGATCAGGTGCTTGCCAAGCATGACGAGAACTATATGCCTCCGGAAGCTGAAAAAGCCGTGAAAGAGGCGCATGAGAAAGCTCATGCCAAGAATGCAAAAAAGGAGCTCTAATAAATGATTCCGGAGTTAGGACACTTTTCCCTGATTTTGGCGCTGATCGCCGCGATGATTCAGGGAATTCTGCCGCTTGCCGGCACAGCGTTCGGCGTTAGAAGCTGGATTAATGTTGCGCGCCCGGCGGTTTTTGCCAACGCTTTATTCTGTCTGATCGCTTTCCTGTGCCTTGGCTGGAGTTTTTATGTGAGCGACTTTTCCGTGATAAACGTCGCAAACAATTCCAACAGCATGCTGCCGTGGTTCTATCGGCTGTCGGCGACATGGGGCTCTCACGAAGGTTCAATCCTTTTATGGACGCTTCTTCTTGCGCTTTGGGGCTTGGCGATCGCGCTCTTCTCGCGTCGTCTCCCTGACGAAGTCATGGCTCGCGTCATCGGCGTTATGGGTCTCATATCTGTTGGTCTGACACTCTTTATGCTTTTGACGAGTGATCCGTTTATTCGTCTTTTCCCGGCCGCCCATGAAGGCCGCGACCTGAATCCTCTGCTGCAGGACCCGGGTATGGTATTCCATCCGCCGCTGCTTTATATGGGTTATGTCGGTATGGTTGTTCCTTTTGCCTTCGCGGTCGCAGCGCTTTTAGGCGGCAGACTTGACGCGGCTTGGGCAAGATGGACGCGTCCCTGGACAAGCGTCGCCTGGATTTTCCTGACGCTCGGCATCGCCCTGGGTTCCTGGTGGGCTTACTACGAGCTCGGCTGGGGCGGATGGTGGTTCTGGGATCCGGTTGAAAACGCTTCTTTCATGCCTTGGCTGACGGCGACGGCTCTGCTTCACTCTTTAGCGGTTACCGAAAAGCGCGGAAGTTTCAAAATTTGGACAGTGCTGCTTGCGCTGATCACATTCTCGCTTTCGCTGCTTGGAACTTTCCTGGTTCGTTCCGGTGTGCTGACATCCGTGCACGCTTTCGCAACCGATCCGCAGCGCGGTCTCTTTATTCTTGCACTGCTTGTTCTTGTCATTGGCGGATCTCTTCTTCTTTTCGCTTGGAGAGCGCCGAAGGTCGGCACCGGCGGTTCCTTTGAACTCTTTTCACGCGAAGCGATGCTGCTCGTGAACAACGTGCTTCTGGTTGTTGCGATGGCCGCTGTTCTTCTCGGCACGCTTTATCCGTTATTCATCGACGCGCTGAACGCAGGCAAGATTTCTGTCGGACCTCCGTACTTTGATTCCGTTTTCGGACCGATCATGATCCCCGTCATTTTGCTGATGGGTGTTGGACCGCTGGTACGCTGGAAAGACGCCAATGTGACAGATCTGGTCAAACGCGTGGCATGGTGCTTTATCGCAGCATTGGTCTGCGGCGCGGCGATTCCTCTTGCTCTGGGCTGGCACACCTGGACATTTATCGGTCTCTCACTCGCTTTCTGGGTTCTCTTCACCTTTATTGAAAGCCTGAGAGAGGGTATTCGCAATTTCAAAGGAAACTTCTTCGGCAAACTGTTTAAGCTTTCCCGCGCCTGGTGGGGCATGTCGATCGCTCATTTAGGCGTCGGCGTCTTCATTGTCGGTGCCGCAATGGTCATGACCTACGCGCTGGAGCGTGATGTTACGATGACACCGGGGCACGATGTTTCTGTTGGCGAATACGTCTTCAAATTTAATGACGTCAAGACCGGCATTCGCGGACCTAACTTCCTCGCTGACGAAGGACAGTTTACGGTTTACAAGAACGACAAAGAAGTTGCGCAGCTGAGTCCTCAGAAACGCAAATATTTCTCGAGCGAAATGCCGATGACTGAAGCGGCAATCTCCTCAAGCATTACCGGTGATCTTTACGTTTCCATGGGCGCACAAACCGCCGAAGGCGCTTGGGTTGTTCGTGTGTATGACAAACCTTTCGTCACATGGATTTGGTGGGGCTGTCTGATTATGTCGCTCGGCGCGCTGATCGCAATCTTGGACAGACGTTACCGCGCACGTTCGCGACGCGCCAAACAGGCATAAAGGCAGGATTGAATTATGAAAATGAAATACATTATTCCGCTGGTTATTTTTCTGGCGCTTGCCGGCTTCCTTATGGTCGGTCTTCAGCATGATCCGAGAGAAGTTCCCTCTCCGCTGATCGGCAAACCCGCACCTGAATTTTCTCTGCCGAGATTGGACGATCCTTCTAAGAAGGTCACCAAGCAGGACATGCTGGGCAAGGTTTGGCTTATGAACGTTTGGTCCTCCTGGTGCGGCTCCTGCCGTCAGGAACATCCCATCATGGTCAAAATCGGAAAAGACGGACAGAAGATCGTGCCGATCATCGGTCTGGATTACAAAGACAAAGATGCTGACGGTTTGAGATTCCTTCGTCAGGGCGGAGATCCCTATGACTTTTCTATTAAGGATCCGACCGGCGAAGTCGGCATTGAGTTCGGCGTGTACGGCGTGCCTGAGACTTTCGTGATCGATAAGAAAGGCGTGATTCGCTACAAACAGATCGGTCCGATCACTCAGCAAGCCTGGGATAAGACCATTCATCCTCTCATCAAGGAGCTTAAAGCAGAATGATTAGAAAGTTTTTACTTGCCCTGATGCTGGTCGTGAGCGCAGCTTCCTGCGTCTTTGCCCAGCAGAGCACGCCCGCTCCTGATGTCAAACCGACAATTTTGGATCCGGTCGCCAATAAGCGTGTTGCGGAAATCTCCTCGCAGCTGCGCTGTCTGGTCTGTCAGAACCAGTCTATTGCGGACAGCAACGCTGAACTGGCTATGGATTTAAAGAAACAGGTCGTCAAACAAATCGCTGAAGGCAAAAGCAATCAGCAGATTATTGACTTCATGGTTGATCGATACGGAGATTTCGTTCTTTACAACCCGCCCTTTAAGCTCAGCACTCTGCTTCTGTGGGGCGGACCGGCGCTTTTCTTTGTTCTTGCGCTTGCCGCATTATTCTGGACTTTGGCAAAGCGCAAAAAACAGAAAGCAGTTCCGCTGACTGAAGAGCAGCGCAAGCGGGCAGAGGCCTTGCTTAAAGGTCAAATCAATAAAAAAGGAGACCATTAATGCTGACCTTTATTCTTTCTGCGGCCGGTATGACTCTGGTCCTTCTTTTGATTATTGCGATTCCGCTGATTGTGAACAACAAGCGGAACAAGGATGCCGATGAGCTGCCGCAGGTTAATCTGTCCATCTATCGCGATCAGTTCAAAGAGCTTGAAGATGAGAGAGCGCGCGGCGCGATTTCTCAGCATGAATTTGATGAGAGCCGCTCCGAGCTTGAGCGTCGTGTTTTGGAAGAGTCTGTTCCGGAACAGCTCGCTGAGAGTGGAAATTCCAAGATCGGCACATATACGGCGATTGGACTCTTCCTTTTGATTCCGCTTTTTGCCGCAAGTCTCTGGGCGGCTACGCAGCATATCGGCGATTTCCGTCTTGACGGAGGCCGCAACGAAGGAGTCGCGGACTACACCACCGGTCAGATGATTCGTCAGCCCGGTGAAATGCATGACATGAATTCTGCGCTTGAGAAACTGAAGGCGCATCTCAGAGAAAATCCCGGTGATCTCAACGGCTGGATGATGCTCGGCCGCAGCATGCTCACGATGAAGAACTACGGAGAGGCTGCCAGTGCGTTTGAGCGCGCCAATCAGATCGCTCCCGGAAACCCTGTCGTGATGACTGACCTTGCAGACGCGATCGCTATGGTTCAGGGTCAGGATCTGAGCGGCCGTCCCTGGGAGCTGATCAACGCGGTCCTTAAGAAGGATCCGACCAATTGGAAAGCTCTGATGATGGCCGGTTCCGATTACTTCAACCACGGCGACTACAGAAAAGCCGTGATGTATTGGGAGTTCCTGCTGAACAACATGCCGTCCAATGATGGACGTCGCGACGGTGTGATCGCAAGCATTCAGGAAGCGCGCCATCTGGGCAATATTGTCGGACCGGTTAAAAACACACTGGGTCTCGGCGCAGCTTCTGAAGACATGGAAAATCACATTCCTCTTATGAGCCAGATGACTAAGAACGGTACGGCGCCTCTCAGCCAGAGTCCGGTGCCTGCAAAGCAGGAAACGACAAAACCGACACATCGCATTTCCGGCGTAGTGGAAATTTCTGAAGCGCTGCATGAGAAGATGGGCGGCCTGGACACCCTGTATGTGACGGCTCGTCCCGCTAGCGGAGGCAGAATGCCGATCGCGCAGCTGAAGATAAAAGTGCTTAGCTTCCCGGTTCACTTCACTCTGGACAATACAATGCTCCCGCCGATGGACATGGGCGGTGGTACGCTCGATCAGCATGAAACAGTTATGGTGACTGCGCGCTTAGGAAAAGCCAATCAGACAATGCCCGCAAACGGAAACTTTGAAGGCAGCAGTGGTCAGCCGGTCAAAGTAGGCGATGAGAATGTCAAAATCACACTTGACTCTATCCTAGCCCGCTAATAAAGACGAGCATTGCAAAAACCAGGACGGCTTTACCTAAAGCTCTTCCAGTTTTATTATTCCTTATCTTCCGTTTTTTTATATTTTTTATTTTTTGCAGAGAGAAAAAATGCTTAGGAGAAAATTAATTCAAATCATCGGAGCTGGCGCTATTGCAGCCTCTCTGTATATGCCAAGTGCATTTGCGGCTCAACTGAGCACACCTTCTTTTACCATTGAGCTCAGTGGCGATTGGGAAAGCCAAAAGCTTCCCGCCAATATGGCTCAGCCTGGAGTTGAAACTTATCTGCTCGCAAGCAAAAAAGCCGGTGTCGGTATTCTCTTCAATATCATGAAATCCGATATGAAGCCAAAAGAAGCGATTCAGGTAATGGCAGACAATTTGAAAAAACAAGGAATGAGATTCACGATGAATCCGATCCAGCTTCCCGGTCAGGATGCCTACCAAATGGCTTACACCACCCGAAATGCCCGTATGAAGAGCACGGCTTATGTCGCCGGAAATGGAAAGCGTTTATCCAATATCACAATCATGGGACCGAAGCAGTCCGAAGGGCTTGAGGTTTTAAAGACATTGACGCCGAAAGAACAAGGCGTATTCCCGAAGTTCTAATTCGGAACTCTATAAAGAGGCAGGGTGCACAGGCGCTCTGCCTTTATTACTTAAGCTTGTACTGATAACGTACTTCCTGATAAATATTCATCGGCTCTACGCCTGTGGAGTGGGGTCTTTTGACGAGTCCGCTGCAGGCCTTGACCGCGTAGAGCGCGGCCTCGTCAAGTTTAGATGAGCCGGAACTCTTATAGAGCGAGGTATGTGTAAATACGCCGTTGGCGTCAACCTGAATTTTGTAGAGTGCGATACCGATAAGCCTTGCCGAATCCGGCATGAGAAATCGTCTCGCATGTATGCAGAGTGAAACGTCCTCTAGGTACTGTAGGTAAATCTCACGCTTCTTATCTGCAATTTTCTTTTCCGTCAGATTGTTTTCGGAGAGTGATTCCATTCCGATGGATTCGCCGCTTGGGGAAGCAGCGGCTGTAGAGGTTTCCAGTTTGACAATGACGTTCAGCGGCACATCTTCGGTCTCATATTTGGGAGAAGGAAAAAATATGAGGCCGAAACAATGTACGGCGATCGCGCAGGCGATACCGATCTTCAGAGTGTCGCTTGCCGTTTCATTCATTTTTCTGCCCTCGGAGCTGTGGCAACATGCAGTTTTTCTCCGCCGTGCTGACGCACTGTGTCCACAAGATAAATCATCTCGCCCGCAGGCGCTTTTGGATCAGCCATCAGAACGATCTGACCGGGTCTGGCTTTGAACTGCATAATAATTGAGGCGAGCCGTTCATCAAGTTCTTCTTTTTTCGTGGGAACGCCGTCACAGAGAAATGTTCCGTCCCGGTTGAGTCTGATTTCAACGACGCGTCCGGAAAGCGCTTTGGAAGTGCGGGCTGCCGGTAAATCAAAGTCAATAGAATGGACCGCGAAGCTAGCCGCGAGAATAAAGAAAATTAATAGAATGAAGACAACATCGATCAAAGAGGTGAGATCTGTTGTACCGTCCTGGTCCGCTTGCGGTTTAACTCGAAGCATAGAGTCCTCCTTGTCGTCTTCAGTCCTGTGATTCCTTAAGAAGGATCGCTGTGTTGGAGAGTCGATTGAAGAAATCCAAGCGTTCAGCTTCGATCGATAAGAAGACTCGGTAGCAGAGAATTGCGAGAATAGCGATGATGAGGCCTGTCGCGGTCGTGATGAGCGCCTGCCAAATTCCGTCAGCGAGCAGTTCCATGTCGATGCCGCTTCTTGACTGAGCGACCACTGCGAAAGTCTGGATCATGCCGATGATCGTGCCAAGCAGACCGAGAAGCGGAGAGACGCGTCCTAATGTGGCAAGAAGGGCGCAGCGCCTTTCTAAAAACGCGGCTATATCGGTGACGGCTTCCGTTAGGTATCCTTCGTAAAGAGCGGCTTTCTTTTCGCTTTGGAGCGCGTTTGCGTAGGATTTAAGCCAATCGGTTTCGCGGAGGATTTCAGCGGCCTGAGCGTTGTTTCCAGAGCGAACCGCTTCGGAGATTTTTTCGCGCTGAGTCTTATCCGGCATCGGATTCCAGATCAGTGTCAGAGAGCGGTCAATAATGAGCGCGAGCACAATAACAGAGATGAGAAGCAGCGGGATCATGACCCAGCCGCCGGCATAGATCAGAGACATTTTTGTTTCCTTATCGCGGTAGAACCGGCCTGAGGCTTAAGTCCTTTTCCAATAATAGTAAGCCAGCGGTCACATGCGAGTAAATCTTCTCGAGCTTCGCTTACCGTCAGCATCCCGTCCGTATACTGAACCTCGCAGCATCCTTTTTCGCGGACGTCAACAATTCCTTTGGCTCGGAAAATCTTTCGTCCGGACTGCCGAATGATGGTTTCTATTTGATCTAATTCCACGGGTTCGCCGAGCATGACGGAACAAGTTTCATAGACGCTCGCGCCCGGTTTCATCGCAAAGCCCGCGTTGCTGAGAAGCATGGTGTCTTCGCCGGGATTATGTTTTCTCGAAGTAAAGAGACCGTATTTTTTGTCAATCCAGAGATTGAAGAAATGATCGAGCGCGGCGAAGTTGGCGTTTCCGTTGGCGGAAATCACGGTGAGCGCTTTTTTATTCATTGCCCGAAGGCTGTGAACAAGGCCTTCAAGACTATCGTCACAAACCAAATCCGCTTTGCTGATTACGAGCACGTCGGCTCGTTCGATCTGGGCTTTTCTCAGTTTATCGCCGAGGTATTCCGGATGAGAAATCAGGTTTGGAGCGTCCGCGACGGAGACGACGAGACCAATCTTGCAAATGTCGGAGAGTTCTTCAAGTGAGTGCACCACGTTATCAGGATTAGCAAGTCCTGTGGTTTCAAGAATCATTTGATCTGCGGGTGTGCTTTCGATTAAGCGTAGGATGCCGGGACGAAGACTGTCCGACAGAGAGCAGCAGACGCAGCCGTCATTGAGTGCTTCTACACAGGTTTCGTCTCCGATCAGCGCGGTGTCCAGATCGATGTCGCCGAATTCATTTTGAATCACGCCGGTAAAGCGTTCACGGGTATGCAGAAAATTCAGCCAGTTCTGAAGAAATGTGGTTTTGCCGGAACCGAGAAATCCGCAAAGGATATGGATTAAAGGCTGTTCGGCTAAATCAATCTCATCGGGCCGATGGGACAGAGGAGGAGCTTTTAGAGAAATGAAGTCTGAGCCGGTATCCTCTTCTTCGTCTTCAAAGACGGAAAGCCCGAATTCGGCTTCGATGAAATAATTATTTCTATCCGGTGCCGCTCGGCTCTTTAAGACATGCAGCCGGCCTTCTGTCTTGAAGACTTCTGCAAAAGAATGGTACAGAGCGGCAAAAAGCGCTGACAGCATGCGTGCGGGACGCATGGGTCGTTCGGTAAAGCGCGGGTTGCGTTTTGCGGTCCGCATGGAAAGATTAAACCCTTCTTTGTCACGCCTGAAAATCAGGCTGAGTGTTCCGACTCGGAAATCTTCGAATTCTTCGACATATTTGGAAAGTTCCCGAATCTTTGGAATATGGGCGTCGTTTTCGTAAAGCGCTTTCATATCTTCGGTCAGATATGAAAGGGTAGTGTCTTCAACAGGGAAGGCGTATAAGGAGCATGTGGATGCGATCGCCTCATCGTCATACTCTTCTCCGTCGAAGACAATACCGTAGACAAGATCGCTGTTTGCCAGCCTCATGGTCCAGGAAAACTTCCCGGCGTTTGAAGGTAAAAAACCTCGCCATCCCAGACTTCTTGCAACTCTGCGTTCAAGGTGAATCTGCATGAAGAGGTTGTGAAGAAGCGTCGAACCTTCGTTTTGCGACGCAGGGGAAAGATCTCTTGGAATTAAGCAGTCTAACAGCATATTATTTTCTTTCCCCGCCCTCTGCGGGGCGGGTGTTTAAGTCAATCAGCTCGGGAAGACGAGGGTGTCTCCGTTGCCTAAGTAGTTAGTGGTCTTGGAGCGGAACCGAGCCGTGCCCTGCACAACCGGATAGCCGGCGTCCACGAACTTCTGGGCGGTGATGAGGCCGGTACAGTGGTTGCAGCCGACTTTCTCGAGTTCCCACTTCTTCAGACCGATAACAAGGTCGTCATACTTCGGATCCCAGTCATCGAACGGCGAGATGTGCAGACCGCCGTAGAGGCCGTAGAACTTGTCTTTTTCATAGGCAATTTCTTTGTAGGCCGTGTCCGCAAAGAGGATGATGCCCTGATGGCAGCATCCGGTGATGGATACCAGGCCGACATCCTTCACGTTGCAGTACATCGAGAGTTCGCCGTACACCTTGAAGATAATCGGGCATTCGAACTGATAAAGCGCGACACCTTCCTGGATCTTATGGAGTCCCTTCGGAACGTCTGTAACCTTGCCGACGTGACCGCAGTTGGCCATGTAGTGCTTGCCGGAAGGATAGAAAGTTGACGGGCGATAGACCGGGATGTTGGGGCCGTATTTAGCTACAACAGGGAATCCGAAGTAATGGTCCATGTGTTCGTGCGTGGAAATGAAGGCTGCGATCTCGTTGTTGGCGAGCATCTTGTCAATGCCCTCGCGCTTGAAGCACTGGTCCATCCACTGATAGTTCCAGCCGCAGTCAAAGAGATACTTTGTCTTTGTACCATCAAGCGCTTCAATTTCAACGAGGCAGGAATAACCGCCTGCATTGTCCGCGTGTTCGCTCAGTTCACGAGTGATTTCCCATGCTTTGTCCAGATCTTTGGGCAGATACGGAGCGATGTTTTTCATGCCTTCTTCATAGGTGCCTTTGCCCGGACCTTTGCCGTTGCCGAACGGCGGCCAGTTGTACGTGTACTGGTCCACCAGCAGGCCGCCTGAAGCGGTTACGTCCTGCATGAAGATACTGTTGTCGAACCAGCTGGTTTCGGAAATATTGGTGATTTTGACAGACTTGCATACGCCGATGTCTGCAGTGCCGCGATTCACATCGGGAAGGAACGCGGTACGAGCCGGAGAGTAGGAGTATGCGCCCATGGCACCGACTGTGCCAACGCCTGCTCCGAGCGCTAAGCCCTGGATAAAGTTACGTCGTTTCATAATGTGTTCCTTTCTTATTTAATCGACCAATGTGAAGATCTTGCTGCAGATCGGCAGTACCCAGACCACTGCGAAGTAGAACGCGATACCGCAGGCGATGCCGCATACGAGACCGGGGATCATGTCGCCTCTCCAGACAGCGCGTTCTTCAACTTCTTTTTCAAGCAGCTTCACTTCTTCAGCTGTGCGCATGGTTAACTTCCATCCCGGCCAACCGTCCATGAACCACCAGTTGATGAGCCAGATGTCGATGAGCCAAATCATCGGAATCATCGGGAACTGCTGCGGGTGAGAGAAGCCCTTCTGTGTTCCGAGGAAGAAATGACCGTACTTGTAGTACAGGCAGTAAATCGCGATACCGCCGAGCAGAACGATCGTGGAGCGAATCAGAACGTTGACGGGGGTGCTGAATTTACGAGGCCAGTTGCCGCAGTAGAACTGCAGGAAGAGCGCCGGAACGAGGAAGAAGATCGCTGTTTCGCCAACGTGCAGCCAGCGCCAGTCGGGAGCTGCGTCGCGTCTGTGACCGCGAATTGCTTCGCCCCAGGTCAGCTCCTGCATGTACCAGAAGAAGAAGCACAGAGCCCAGGAGATGGCGATGATGCCGAAGAAAAGGGCCAGTCTGCGCAGCCAAGGAGTCTTGATCATTGTGAAGGGATAGCGTTCCCAGATGCCTTCCATGAACCAAACGACGACGGTACAGCACATAATCCAGGCGACGTGGAAGTTTGCGGACACGGTCTGAGCAAATTCTTCCCAGTACGGAGGCGCGATAGAAGTGAAGTACTGCCACGGATAGTAAAGGATGCCCATGTGGTTGTGCATCGTCATGAAGTAAATGACGAAGCTCAGGCAGAATGTGCCGAGCCAAATGGAGAAGCCTCTTGCCGGCTGCTGAAGGTTCTGCCAGGGACGTCCTTCAAGGGCGACGACCCAAGCCGGGGAGATCCAGGAGGCGATCACGGCGAACATCATGCAGGCCTGAGCGGCGTATTCCGTCGCATAGAACTCTGTCAAGCCTTTGAGCTTAAGAAGCTGCTGAGGATTGAAGTACGCAAACGCGGTGTTGCCGAGTACGGCTTGGAAGAAGCCGTGAATCATCATGATCATGATGGCGACCGAGATGAAGGACAGCACCAGACCTTTCTGAAGCGGATGAGCTTTTTCGAGCCAATTGCGCTTGAAGGGCCAGAAGTCAAAAATGTAGGCCATCCAAATTAGGATGATCAGCCACCAGCGGCAGTAGTTATAACCCACATACGGTGTGTAAAAACGCATCACGCCCCGCGGATCCTGGAAGATCCACCAGGTGATGGCAAATATGATGAGAGTGAAGATGAGGTTAGCGATGGGAGCGATGGGACCCGACCACCGCTTGACTAGCTTTCGCTGCTCAAGATAAGGCAATGGATGTGTCATCTTATTTTCCCCTTAGGTTTTAGGTGAACGTACCGTTTAAGGAGACGGTTATTTTTATGTGAGAAGACACGAGCGAAAAAGCTGAAATGTCAGGTCAATAATAGGAGGTCCTACGAATAAATCGTCCCTTTTACTGAGTACACCTCCAGTCTACAAAGCGCACTTGGGTGGGGATATTAGCGTAAACACGCTAGGGAAAACACTTGAGTTTAGGGGATAAACGATTGGAACCGACAAGAATGCTCAAAAATCAGGGAATTCGAGAACGGGAAACTTGGATTTTTTTATCACATCCAAAAGGAAAAATAAAAAAGATATTGGGTGAATATCCTAAACAAATATTTTCATTTATTTACAAATGGGGAGGGGTGTGTTAGAATAAAAAGATATCTTTTGAAAATATGTAGTTAATATTCAAACAGATAAACCTCCTCTTGCTCATGGGCGTGTTCAATAATTATTTCGCCTTCGATTCAATTCTGCTTCCGCAAGATTTTCGGACAAAAGCGTTCTTGATACAAAAGAAATACCTTCCGGCGCAAAATGAAAAAGGCCCGGAAAACCGGGCCTGTCGGACAAATTAAAGCGCTAACGAAAATTATTCGTAAACAACCTTATTGTTCTTCATGAGGGACTGCAGATATTCCTGCTGCTTCTTTAATTCAAGACCTTCCTTTATTTGATTTTTGACGCTGTCAAAGTCGGGGAAGGAAGCGTTGCGAATGTCATTGACTTTGATAATGTGCCAGCCGAATTCGCTCTGAACGGGCTGCTTGCTGACTTCGCCTTTCTTCATGCCTTTAACCGCGTTGGCAAAGGAAGAGACAAACACGGCAGGACGGTTCCAGCCAAGCTCGCCGCCGTTGTCCTTAGCGCCCGGGTCAATTGAGTACTCTTTGGCAAGAGCAGCAAAGTCGCCGCCTTTAGCAAGTTTGTCCTCAATCATTTTCGCGGTCTTCTCGTCTTTGACAAGAATATGGCTTACGTCGAATTCCTGGCTGCCTAAAGCGGCTTTTTCCCGGTCATAACGGTCTTTAACTTCTTTGTCTGTGACCGGATGCTTTGCAAGTTCATCACGCAGAACCGCTTCCTGAAGAATACGGAAGCGAGCATAGTCAAGCGCGAACTGAACTTTCGGATCTTTGGTGATGCCGCGTTTATCCGCTTCCTGTTCTACCAGCGCGTTTGCGACTAGGTTTTCTGTGATCTGCTTGCGTGCCTCAGGAGTGTCTTTACCGCCGTTAGCAATGAGCTGAGCGATCCACTGATCCTGCAGGCTCTTTGGAATCGGTTTGCCGTTAACAGTTGCGATATTCTGAGCGGATACCGTAAATGCAGCACAAGCCAGCACAGAGGCAATAAAAAGTTTTGTTTTAATCATTTCAAGTTCACCGATGAATTAATAGCAACTCGATTCTAGGACGGTTGCAGGATAAATGCTGAGGAGTCATGCCCAAATAGGATTAACTATCAAATTATTTTCAGCAAATGACAATTTTTTTCATTTTTCTCGCCAACGAAACCGCAAAAGTTTGGCCGACTTCGGACGGAGATTGATTTGTTTGAGCTTCAGAGATGGAAGCCGGCAGGAGAGCGAAGTTTGTTCATTTGTCATTTTCTTTGAATAGCGATCTGTAGATGACCTCCAAGACGAACAGCATAGAAGAAATTTTTTAAGAGACGTAATGATCAGACAAATAGGAGGATATACATCTATTACTAAGGAGGTACCCGTCGGTTATTTGTGGGTATTCCTCTTTTCATTATTCAATTCTTACGAGAAACTTAAACCTGCAGTAGCCCCTTTTGTTGCATACATCCTAAGGCCTAACTATGAGAAAACTACAATTTCTACCCCTTGCGGCCGCCCTTTCACTGCTCGGTTTCTTTGGCAGCGCATACGCGGCTCCGGCAGCAGATGCCAACTGTACAGCATGTCATGCCAATATCGGCGCAATGCACAGCGGATCCAAACATGAACAGCTGGCCTGCACAACCTGCCATGATGGTACTGCCGAACATCTGAAGAATCAGAAACAGCATCCGACCGTTTCGATGAACCCGCAGCAGTGCGGCACCTGTCATCAGAACCAGTTCGATTCGATGTACAAAGTTAATTATCACCGCACTGCGCGTGACTCCAAGAAGAATTACGGCAACATCGCGCCGAACCCCTTCTTTGACGAAGCGCTCGGAGCGCACGGCTTTGTGAAGGAGCATGATCTGCCGAGATCTCATGCGTTTGCCGCCGTCGACCAGTTCATTTGCGACCGCGCTTTCGGCGGACGTTTTGAGCCCAAAGAAGGCTGGCTCTTCAGCGGTGACGAAGGCGGATTCTTCGGCGTATGGGAAAAGCTGAACGACACCGTCGAAGGCAACGCTCAGAAGCCGCATAAGCCCGGTACAGCCGCAGCCGCCAATCCCGTCTGCTGGACCTGTAAATCGACTGACGTCATGATGGACTGGGCCTACCTTGGTGATCCTAAAGCCGGAGCCAAGTGGAGCAGAGCTTCCAATCCGGTCGATCTGGTACACAACATCAATCACTCTGTGAACTGCAATATGTGTCATGATCCGCACAGCGCTAAACCGCGTGTTGTTCGAGACGCTTTGATCCAGGCGATGACACGCACCGACTATCCGACTCTGTATTCGGAATCGGCTAACAAGACACCGATCGAAGTGAAGGATATGGGTCTGCGCGGCTTTACCCGCAAGATTGCTATCCTCGGAAAGTCTGACAGCAAATTGATGTGCGCTCAGTGCCACGTTGAATACAACTGCAACCCGGGTACAGATCCCTCGACCGGCAAGCCCATTAAGATGGATGATCCGCGTACGAATCTCTTCCCGCTGGTTGACGTCACGAAGATCGATGATTTCTACAAACACGCTTCTTTCAAGGACTTCAAGCACAATCAGACCGGTGCGCTTCTGACAAAGATGCAGCATCCGGATGCTGAAATCTTCTGGAATTCCAAGCATGACAAACTCGGTATCGGCTGCGCTGCCTGCCATATGCCGAAGGTCAAAGATGCGAACGGAAACGCCTATACATCTCACTGGGCAACGACTCCGAGAGCTTATATCCAGGAAACCTGCCTGCAGTGCCACAAAGATAAGAGCGAAGCTCAGATGAACCGCGTGCTTGACTCCATGAACGCTCATTACATGGGCAAACTGCGCGAAGCCGAAGGTTCGATGAATCAGATGTTCATCGCGTTCCGTCAGGCTAAAGACGCCGGCGTCAGCCCCGATGTCATCAAACAGGCTCAGGATCTGCACTCTGTTGCGCACACCAACTGGGAATGGTGGACTGCCGCCAACGGCGCTTGGTTCCACAATATGCCTCAGGCGAAGGCTTCTTTAGCTAAGTCCGTTCAGGCTTCTCAGCAGGCAACGAAACTTCTTCGCGACGCGGTCGCTGCTAAAACAGCTCCCGCAGCCGCCAAGTAAGCTTCTGCATTAACCCACAGCATTGTCCCGCCCGAGCGGGACAGTGCTCAGGAGAAAACTATGACCGACAACATGTCCCAAATTTTGTTTTACGGAGCGGCTGTCGGTCTTTTACTTATTTTGGAAGCCGCCGTCTGGCGCGGCTTTAAATCTTCGGCAAAGCGCCGCAGCGACTCAGCTTCCGACGCGCTTACGCTGAACCGAATCGTCTATCGCGACGAACTAAACGAACTTAACGCCGATCTCGCTTGCGGCCGCATTACTCAGATGCAGTTTGAAAGCGCTGTGCGTGAGGTTGAACGCAGAGCGCTTGAAGAAAACGCCACAGATGATGCTCTCTCGGTAACCGCTCCGATATGGTCCGACTGCGCATCAAAAGCAATTCTTTTGCTGCTTCCGATTCTTGCGCTGAGCCTCTATTTTCTATTTGCCAATCCGTCGCTAAATAACTACTGCGGAACACCGAACGCGCAGAAGACAGAACAATATGACGCGTCGTACGCCAAAACGGTTCAAAAATATCTTAAAGAATCTCCTAAGGACGTCCGCGCCTGGGTGTCCTTATCAAACTATCATGCTTCCCGACAAGAGCCGAGCAAGGCGCTGGAAGCGATGAACAAGGCCTTTGAATATTCTCCCCGAGGCGTTGCGTCTGAGCCCGGTCACATTCTTCAGAGAGCGCTTCTGATGCTTGACACGCATGACCCGATGCAAAGCGGCAATGCAATGAAAGAAATTGAACGAGCGCTCACGATTGCGCCTGAAGACACGCATATTCTTGAGATTGGCGGAAGCGCGGCTTACACATTAGGTGATTACCGTACCGCAGTGCGGTATTGGAGCACGCTTCTTGAACTGATCGGACGAGAGTCCCCCCGAGCCGCTCAAATCCTCGACGCGATATCGGATGCCCGCAATCGGGAATCTATGAGTTTCGGTTCGATGTTTATTCGCTGACATGCGCTCTGAGCGACATCTCACAGCGCTTGCAGTCAAAGTAGGCGGTCATCTTAATTTTTCCGCTTTTTAGAACAAGAGGTGTCGGCTTAATCTTCTCGCCTCTGGCTTTGGCCTGCTTCGGACAGATATTCATTTCGTGCCGTATGCAGTAGCGGCAGCGCATAACTTCTGCCTCCGTGTCGCCGAGTCCTTTTTCAAAAGCTTCCTGATTCATATGCGCGCCGTGTTTCTCGTAAAACTCACGTGCTTTGCTATTCATCACATTGGCGTGATAGTCGAGTTCCTGAATCGGATATTGGGCGCTGTTTTCAGAAGCCTTCTGAAGGATCGGACGCTTGGCAAGGCGTTCCTTTTCCAGCTTTTTAATTAAATCTCGTCTGAGCTGATTCATGGCGGAGGCGGGGAGGAACTTCACCGCTTCGCACTGAAGCGAAACATCAGAGGCAGTAAAGTCGGAGTTTCCGAGTTTCTTTAACGAGCTGAGCAGCTGCTCCTTGGCCCGTTCTTCGTTTTTTGCGTCCGCAAGATCCGCGTCACTTCGGATTTCAGCCCGATGGTGCTGACCGTCTTCAGCGCAAAGCGTAAGTCCCCTGTCATCCATCTTGGCTTCAATACGGATCGGGATTTTGCGAAGCGCGGTTTCTGCATTCATCTTTTTGACCCACTGCGCGTCCTTATTGCGCATGAGTTTGAGACCGGGTTTTAATCCCGGAATGGAGACGCAGGGTTCGCGCGTAAATACCTCCCAGAGGCCTTCGTCGATAAATTCGGCTCGATTAATCAGGAAACCGGAAAGTTCGCCCGTGTCGCTGAAGAAGGTTAAACCGTCTCCGTTATGAAGTTCTTCTTTGGTTTTTACAGTAAATGAGTTTCTGGATACGGATTTCACCGAACCAATCACAGAACCAGAATTTTTCGGTGTATCCGCGGCACTCATCCTGTCGCTTCTGCCGTTTGTAAAGTAGTCGGTCGCGCCTCGATTAAAAGCGCTCTCGAGTGACGGCTCGAAATTTAAGGTTACGCGGCCGTCGCTTTCCTGTTCAAATTCCGGATGCGTTTCGATAAAACGGTCGATTTCTCTGCGATAGAAAGCGGTAGTGTTTTTAACGTAGGAGAGATCTTTGTAGCGTCCTTCGATTTTGAAGCTTCTGACGCCCGCTCTGATCAGCGCTTCGAGGTTGCCTGACTGATTGTTGTCTTTCAGGGAAAGAACGTGTCTGGAGCGGCACAGCGTCTCTCCGTTCTCTTCCTGTACATCAAAGGGGAGTCTGCAGATTTGCGCGCAGTCGCCTCGGTTGGCGCTTCTGCCTTTAAAGGCCTGGCTGGCGTAGCATTGGCCGCTGTAGCTGACGCAGAGCGCGCCGTGAATAAAGAATTCGATCCTCGCATGGGTGAGCGCCTGTGACATCTCTTGGATTTCTTCAAGCGTGAGCTCCCTCGCCGGCACGATCTGAGAGAAGCCGACAGATTCGAGAAACTGCGCTTTTTCCACCGTACGAATATCGCACTGAGTGGACGCATGCAGCTGAATCGGCGGAAGATCACACATGAGCAGACCCATATCCTGAACAATCAGGGCGTCAACGCCTGCGTCGTATGCCTCATGCGCAAGCCGGGCCGCTTCTTCGAGCTCCCTGTCGCTGAAAATAGTGTTCAGCGCCATATAGACGCGGCCGTTAAAGCGGTGTGCGAAAGCGCACAGCCGTTCAATTTCCGAGATGCTGTTGCCGGCGTTGGCTCTCGCGCTGAAAAGCGGGCCGCCGATATAGACGGCGTCAGCTCCGTGTTTGAAGGCTTCAATACCGATGTCCGCGGTTTTACACGGCGCGAGAAGTTCGAGGATATTGTTCATAAGAAACGAGCCCGCATGCGGGCTCCGTAAAAAGATGGTTTTTAACGGCAGTGATCGTATTCGAGCAGTTTCAGCACTTCTTCCGAATTACGGCGCTGTTTAGCGATGTCGTACGGCGCGAGTTCGTCATTGGTGCAGAAATCCTTGCGAGCGCCGGCCTGAAGAAGCATTTGGACGGTTTTAGCGTCGGCTTCGCGCGCTGCCATGTAGAGCGGCGTGATGCCGCGCAGGGTACGCGCGTTAACGTCCGCGCCCTTGCTGATCAGATAGGCGACCATATCTTTATTGCCGGCAGAGGCGGCATAGTGAAGCGGAGACCAATGACGCGGATTATTGATGTTCGCGCCTCTGGCGATCAGCTTCTTGGCGAGCGGGTTGTCTTTTAAGAAGACCGCGATCATAAGCGGCGTCTCGTTCAGCGCGTTGCCCTGATCAATCTTCAGATTTTTTTGCTTCAAAAGCAGATCGACCACTTTCCCGGAATGGTTGCGAATCGCAAGCATAAGCAGCGGCTCACCTGTTCCGCCAGTCGTTGCCGTGTTGGGATCCAGGCCTTTTTCTAAAAGGGGCGCAAGTGTGTCTGCGTCGTTGGTGACGGCTGCTGTTATCGCTTCATCATAGCTGCCGGCATAAGCCGACACGCTGAATAAAAGGGCGGCAGCTGCCGCAGAAAAATGCTTCAAAATCATAATGTAGCTCTGCTGAAAAGCTTAAAAAAGTTTCTCGTCGAGGCGTCAGCGACCTCGTCAAGTGAAACACCTCTGAGTGAGGCGACCTTCTCGGCGACCAGTCTGACGTAGGAAGGTTCATTTTGTTTGCCGCGATACGGGATCGGAGCAAGATACGGACAATCGGTTTCCACAAGGAAGCGATCCTCCGGTACCCAGGAGGCGACATCCTGGATTTGAGCGGCGTTCTTAAAGGTGACAATGCCGGAGAAAGAGATATATCCGCCAAGGTCAAGCGCCGCCCGCGCCATTTCTTTGTCACTGGTGAAGCAGTGAAGTACAAAGCCGCATTGATCGGCGCCGTGCGAACGAAGAATGTCCATCGTGTCTTCTTTCGCGTCTCTTGAGTGGATGATCAGGGGCAGTTTCGCGATTTTTGCGGCCTCTACGTGCCGCGCAAAGCGCTCCTTCTGATCGTCATACGGCGCTTCTTCGTAGTAGTAATCAAGACCGCATTCACCGATCGCGACGATTTTCTCCGGTTTGGACAATTCGACGAGTTCTTCAATTGACGCCTCATGAGGATCGTCATGCGTACTCGGATGAACGCCGACCGCATACCAAGTATTGGCATGCTCCTGCGTGAATTTCAGACCGCGTTCATATTCGTGAAGCGAACAGCCCGCGATCAGAGTTCCAGCGACATCCGCTTTCTTCATGCGCTCAAAGAGCTCGGGCAGCATGTCCGCAAAGCAGTCGCTGTCAATGTGAGAGTGTGAATCGATCAGCATTTCAGCTCAGGTGTCCGAAATGAATATAGTTGTTTTCAAAGCTCAGATAGCCGCCGCGCTGATTGCCGTTCTCGAAGTCCCAATCGGGAAGTACCCAGCGGTCAAAACGCGAGTCCTCGTTCACATGCGTATGGTGAGCGGGCTTATGCGTATGGCCGTGGATGACGACTTTGCATCCTGCGGAGCGAAGTGACTTCGCGACTTCGGAAACGACCACATCCATATATGCGGCGTCTTTCTTTTGGTTATCGGCTTTGCTTTGTGAGCGAAGTCCGTTGGCCAGTTCGACGCGATACTTCAGCTCTTCCTTGAGGATTTGCTTCTGTACCGCCGGATCGCGCAGCGTGCTTCGGAACTGCTGATAATCATGATCAAGCGTGCACCAGGCATCGCCGTGAGACAAGAGGACTTTTTCCCGACCGATCTGAACCGTGATCGGGTCGCAGAGAATCTGCGCGCCGATCGAAGCGGCGAAATCCGCGCCGAGCAGAAAATCGCGGTTGCCGTGCATGAGATAAATTCGATGTCCGTCGCTGAAGTACTGCTTCAGCGCGCTGATCACGTCGACATACTGCTCAGCCATATCATCTCCGGCCCAGAACTCAAAGAGATCTCCGAGAATGACAAGCTCGCTGAAGCGAGCGGCGTCCGTTTTAAGAAACTTTAGAAAAGCTTCCTTAGTCGCCGGTTTGTCGTTCGAGAGATGAAGGTCCGCGATAAACACCGGGTTCAGAAGAACAGGAATCTTGGAAACACAAATTTCCGAAGGTGCCGCTGCGCTTAATGCCACTTAGATAACCTCAGCTTTTTTGATAATGACGTCTTCGTTGGGAACATCGTCGTAGTAGCCGACGCGGCCGGTACGGACAGTAGCGATTTTATCGACTGCGTCAAAACCGGCGACAACTTTGCCGAATACGGCGTAGCCCCAGCCGTTCATGGTTTCGCTCTTGAAGTCAAGGAACTTGTTGTCAGCGACATTGATGAAGAACTGAGCGGAAGCGGAGTGCGGATCCATTGTACGGGCCATGGAGATGGTGTACTTCTCGTTGGAAAGACCGTTGTTGGCTTCGTTGCGGATCGGATCACGTGTCGGGACTTCATCCATGCCGGGCTTGAAGCCGCCGCCCTGGATCATGAAGCCGGGGATGACGCGGTGGAAAATCAGACCGTCATAGTGACCGTCTTTGACGTACTGCTCGAAGTTTTCCGCAGTGACCGGTGCATTCTTGTAATCGAGTTCGATGTCGATGTTGCCGAAATTTGTTTCTAAACGAATCATTTCTTTTTCCTTATAACTAATTACTTAAGAACTTTAACGCTTTCGATAATAACGGGTCTGGAAGGAACGTCATCATAGAATCCGCGGCTGGTGGTCGGCGTGCGGCCGATTTTGCGGACTACGTCCATGCCCTGAACAACTTTTCCGAAAACTGCATAGCCGTCCTTAGAAGAGTCGCCGTTTAAAAAGTCGTTGTCCTTCAGATTGATGAAGAACTGACTTGTCGCGGAGTTCGGGTCATTGGTTCTTGCCATCGCGATAGAGCCGACGGTGTTTTTAAGACCGTTCTTGTCTTCGAGTTTGATCGGGGCGCCGGTTTTCTTCTGGTTCATGTCTTTGGTAAAGCCGCCGCCCTGAATCATGAAGTTATTGATGACTCTGTGGAAGATGGTTCCGTTGTAAAAACCGGAATTGGCGTATTTCAGGAAATTATCGACCGTGACCGGAGCCGCTTTGCTGTTGAGGTCAACGACAATTTTTCCTTCCGTGGTGTTGATTTCAACCATCGGAGCGGCAAAGGACGCAGCAGAGGCTGCACTCAGCAGGACGGCTGCGACGATTTTTTTTGTTGCGTTCATATTTCTTTTGTCCAAATCAAAAATTCTGAGTCGGTATTGACTCTCTGGTAATTCATTGCACCCATAGCAGGCAAAGGCTTATTCGTCTATCTCTTTGAGTGCCTTTATTTTCTTTTTCAGAGTGGCATTTTTCGGATTCAGTCTTGAGGATTTCTCAAACATCTGAAGCGCCTTAGCCTGATAGATATCGCCAAGGTTTTGGTATGTTGTAGCGTTCATCGCGCCGTTCTGGATCGCTCTTTCAAGAAGTTTCTGCGCATAGCCGAGGTTTCCTTCGCTCGCATAAATCACGGCAAGGTTGTTGTAGGGTTCGGCGACTTCGGGGTACTCACGCGTGAGCTGCTCGAATACCGTTTTTGCTTCCTCTGTTCTGTTCGTATCAGCGAAGATAACGCCGCGCAGGAAGCGAAGATTCAGGTTCTGGGGGTTGGTTGCGAGTTCCTTATCGGCCAGCTCGAGCGCATCCTTATATTTACCGCGGGAAATGAGCTGATTAACCGAGCGGGCCGGATTAATAATTTCAGGCGTACTGTCTCCGAAAAGCGGCACGGCATCCTGAGCATAAGCCGCAGCGGAAAATAATCCGAGGGAAAGAGCGGAAGTGACCAATAATTTTGCCAAGCGCATTACTTAACCTTATTGAATTAAATGCCAAGAATTTTAATGTTAGACGGATTTTTTAGCCAAAATCTCAAGCTCGGCTGAAAACAAATTTTGTTAACAAAAGAATATGATTTTTTGCTTTTGAGGCGCTCTTCATCAAGCGGCCTTCTCACAGTAAAGATTAATAGCGGCTCCGTGCATGGAAACTTGAGTCATTCTGGTCTTTCCGCAGTGACTTTTGTCAATTGTCGAATTTATTGAGCGAACGGATTCCGAAGACGCCTGAAATTGCATTTCTCACGCGGAGAGTTACGGACCTGTCTGATAAAATCAAAAAATTATCCTGGGCGGACTGCAGACTGTCCGTTGACAACCTTAAAGAAGGTAAAGATGGCATTAAAAATCTACAACACACTGACGCGCAAGCAAGAACCGTTTCAATCGATCGAACCCGGAAAAGTCGGGATGTATGTCTGCGGCGTGACGGTGTATGACGACTGCCATATCGGACACGGCAGAACATTTATCGCGTTTGACGTGATTCGCCGCTGGCTGCAGGCAAGCGGCTATGACGTCAAGTTCATCCGCAACGTGACCGATATCGACGACAAGATTATTAAACGCGCAGCTGAGCGCGGCGTGCTTCCTGAAGAACTGGCTAAGAAATATACAGAGCGCATGCAGGAAGACTTCAGAAATCTCGGCTGCTTGGGCCCGACGGTAGAACCGAGAGCGACACAGTACATTCCTAAGATGCTTGCTCTGATCGAGACGTTGGAAGAAAAAGGCTACGCGTATCAGGATAAAAACGGCGACGTGGATTACTCCGTTCGCAAGTTTGCTCCGTACGGACGCCTCTCCGGCAAGAAAGTCGACGAGCTTCAGCCCGGAGAACGCGTGCAGGTTGACGCGGCTAAGAAAGATCCGCTGGACTTTGCGCTTTGGAAGAGCGCTAAACCCGGTGAGCCGATGTGGGATTCTAAGTGGGGCAAGGGACGTCCCGGCTGGCATATCGAATGCTCGGCGATGAGCTGCGACCTGCTTGGAGAAACGTTCGATATTCACGGCGGCGGTCCGGATCTGCTTTTCCCGCACCATGAAAATGAAATCGCTCAGAGCGAAGCCGCAAACGGTAAGAAGTTTGTCAACACCTGGATGCATTCCGGTCCGCTTCGTGTGAATGGCGAGAAAATGAGCAAGTCTCTCGGTAACTTCTGGACGATTCGCGACGCGATGAAGGAAACCAATGAGCACTACGGCGAAAAGAACGGCAGCGAAACACTGCGCTTCTTCCTTTTGAAGTCTCATTACCGCAGCCCGATTGACTTCTCCGCGGCGCTTGTCGAGGACTCTCACGCAGGTCTGATGCGCCTTTACAACGCGCTCAAGAGCACCGCTGCGGATGATCAGCCGCTTGACTGGAATGAAGAGCACGCCAAGCGTTTCAAAGAAGCGATGGACGAGGATTTCAACACCGCCGGCGCGGTGGCTGTTCTCTTTGAACTCGCTAACGCAGTGAACGCGACGAAGTCTTCCGTTCTTGCTAGACAGCTTAAAGAACTTGGCAAAGTTCTCGGTATTCTTCAGCTGGATCCGGAAGTGTTTGTGAAAGGCGCTGTGGCCGAAGTCGACGAGGCTTGGGTCGAATCCATGATTCAAGAGCGTAAAGAAGCCAAAGCGGCAAAAAACTGGGCGCGCGCCGATGAGATTCGTAAAGAGCTCAGCGATAAAGGCATCATTCTTGAAGATGCGCCCGGAGGCGTGACCACATGGCGTAAGGGTCAGCCTTCCGCATAGGTCGTGTTTTATGGCAGCGACAGACGATAAGCCGCAGTGGTGGGATCAGGCTAAGAGAGAACTCTCGGCTGCCGATCCGGTGATGGCCGCGCTCATTGAATCGAGTCCGGACGTTCACCTGATCTGCCGCGGCGATCCGTTTGAGACGCTCTTGCGCTCGGTGGTCGGTCAGCAGATATCAGTAAAAGCCGCGGCGAACATTTGGAATCGCTTTGCCGCGGCCTGTCCGAATCTAGACCCGGAAGTCATTCGCAGAAAGCATCGCAGAACGCTGCGCGCTGCCGGTCTTTCCGAACGTAAAACAGATTTTATTTACGACATATGCCGCTATTTTTCCGAGCGTCAGGACGTAGTCAATCATTTTGAAGAGTTTTCCGATGAAGAGCTGATAAAGGAGCTCTGCACCATTAAGGGAATCGGCCGATGGACTGCAGAAATGTTTCTAATTTTTGCGCTTCGGCGTCCGAACGTTTCGCCTCTTTTAGACTACGGTTTTGTAAAAGCAATCGGCAGAGCTTACTTCGCAGGCGAAGAATTTGACAGTCTTTCAGCGTCAGAACGTCAGAATAAAATTCTTCCCGTTGTGCAGCGTTGGGAGCCATGGAAAACCGCGGCGACGTGGTATCTGTGGCGAAGTCTGAATAACGCTCCGGTTCAGTATTAAAGGCAAAAAATGACAAAAATTACTTATTTGGAATTTGAAAAACCCGCAGCTCAGCTCGAAGAAAAAATTCAGGAGCTTCGGGAAATGAATGAAAAATCCGAAGGCATGGAGCTTCAGAGCGATATCAATCGGCTGGAGAAAAAGAAGCTCAAACTGCTCAAGGATATCTTTGCCAAGCTTTCGCCCTGGGCTATTTCACTTCTTGCGCGTCATCCGCAGCGTCCTTATACGCTCGACTATATTCGCATGCTCTTTACCGATTTTCATGAGCTGCACGGAGACAGAGCTTATGCGGACGACGCTTCGATCGTCGGCGGGATGGCGCGCTTTAACGGTGAACCCGTGATGGTGATCGGTCATCAGAAAGGCAGAGACACCAAAGAGCGTACGCTGAGAAACTTTGGTATGAGCCGACCTGAAGGCTATCGTAAGGCACTTCGCCTGATGCAGACCGCAGAGAAGTTCCGCATGCCGATTTTCACCTTTGTGGATACCCCGGGTGCTTATCCCGGCATTGGTGCCGAAGAGCGCGGACAGTCGGAAGCGATCGGACACAACCTCTATGTGATGAGTCAGCTTAAGACGCCGATTATTACAACGATCATCGGTGAAGGCGGCTCAGGCGGCGCGCTTGCAATCGCGGTCGCCGACATCGTCCAGATGCTTCAGTACTCCACATACTCCGTTATTTCGCCCGAGGGCTGCGCCTCCATTCTGTGGAAGAGCGCCGCAAAGGCGCCGGACGCGGCCAAAGCGCTCGGACTGACCGCGCCTCAGCTTTTTGAAGGTAGGCTCATTGATAAAATCGTAGAGGAGCCGCTCGGCGGCGCGCACCGTGATCCTGAACTGATGGCGCAGAATCTGAAGCGCTCGCTGAATGATTCGCTTCGCACGCTCAAACATCTGAGCGTGGAGGAACTCCTTGAAAAACGCCATCAGAAGCTGATGGATTACGGGAAATATGTCACCGAAGCCTGATATCAAAACTGCTAAACGACACAGAACGCCGGCGATTACCACTCGAGTGAGTGAGTCGCTGGCAGCAATTTCCGGGAAACTGTCTGATAAAGACAGAAGGCTTGAGATCGCAAGCCAAAACCCGCTTCCCAATGTGGTGGTCGCCTTTTCCGGCGGCCTTGATTCCACGGTCCTTCTTCACGCGGTCACTCGTCTTAAAGATAAGAAATTCGGACGCATTACCGCGGTCCACGTTCATCACGGTCTCTCTAAGAATGCCGGAGCATGGGCAGAATTCTGCCAAGATACCGCGAAAAAATTCGGCGCGGAATTTGTCCTGCGCAAGGTCAAAGTTGTGTCTTCCGGCGAAGGTATAGAAGCCGCTGCCAGAAAAGAGCGCTATCGAGTCCTCGAAGAAGTTCTTAAAGAGCAGGGTGCTTCAGCACTATTAACCGCGCATCATCTCGACGATCAGATTGAAACCTTCCTCATTCAGTGGATGCGGGGCGCGGGTCCCGAAGGTTTATCCGCAATGCCCGCTCTCAAGGCGGACAGCGGCGTAGTTATCGCACGTCCTTTTTTGGCGTTCACGCGCAAAGAACTCGAAGAGTACGCCGTCAAGAAACATCTCCAATGGGTGGAAGACGAAAGCAATGAAGATACGGCTTATCTGCGTAACGCTCTGAGAAACATTGTGATTCCGGAGATGGAAAAGGCTCGTCCCGGCTTTAAGACGGCCGCCCAGCGCAGCATAGAACTCGTAGCGGAAGCCTCACAGATATTAAGGGAGACAGCGGCGGAAGATCTGAAAGAGGTGAGCGAGCATGAGACCGGATTCATTTTGCTTGATCGTTTCTTCAAACTGTCTGCTGCTCGTCAGACAAGACTGCTTCGCTTATGGATCAGTCTTCATGGACTTAAGCCGCTGCAGAGGAATCGACTTCTGGAAATTCTGAGACAAATTAAAGAGACGGACAAACAGAGCGTGCTCCTTTTTACGTCTAATGATAAAGAGGTGCGTCGCTACGGAGCCCGACTGATGATTACGGCAAAGGAAAAGCAGGAAACGATTCCGGAGCTCGTTATTCAATGGCAGGGAGAAGAAAGTATTGATCTTCCAGGTTTTGACGGCAGGCTGGTATTTAAAAAAAATCCCATAGGCTTTAATGAAACGTATTTAAAGGCTATGCCGCTGACGGTTAAAACGAGAAGCGGCAGCGCGAAATTAAAGATTCATCCGTTCCGTCCGTCTAAAAAAATCAAGGTTCTCTACAAAGAAGCCAAGATCCCGGATTTTGAAAGAGCTCATCTTCCTCTGATATGGCGTAACGGAAAACTCATCTTTGCCGCCCGACTCGGAGAAGAAATCCGAGAAAAACTAGATGATGACGGAAGTGAGAAGTACAGCATGGAGTTCGTAAAAAATCCCGAACTCAGTCTTTTATAAAGAAACAGCCGGCGTTCGCCGGCTGTACTGTTAAGGCGTCAGCAGCGCCTCAGGATTGTCGAATTCTGCTCCGCTTGCCTTCTCGAAGAGCTCAAGAAGCGATTGGATGGTCAGATTCTTTTTCTTTTCTCCGCCGACATCTACGACGACACGGCCTTCGTGCATCATGATGAGACGGTTGCCAAAGCGCAGCGCGTCCCTCATGTTATGCGTGATCATAAGTGTCGTGAGGTGTCCCTCGGAGACACGTTTCTGCGTGAGTTCAAGAACCTTTTCCGCGGTCTTCGGATCCAAGGCCGCCGTGTGTTCATCAAGCAGCAAAAGTTTCGGACGAACCAGAGTTGCCATAAGCAGCGTGATGGACTGTCTTTGACCGCCTGAAAGCGTTCCGATACGCGTTTCGAGACGGTTCTCCAAACCAAGATCAAGCTCCCTGAGCAGTTCTTTGAACTCCTCAATCTGATTGGCGCTTGAACTCCAGCGAAGCGAAAGCGGTTTGCCGCGTCTGCTTGCCATGGCAAGGTTTTCGGCAATCTGCATTTCTGCGGCTGTACCCTTCATCGGGTCCTGAAAGACGCGACCGATGTAGCGTGCTCGAATATGTTCTGGCATGCGTGTGACATCGTCTCCGTTGATTCGGATCGAACCTTTATCCGGGAAGAACACGCCTGCGATGCAGTTCATCAGTGTAGATTTGCCGGAACCGTTGGAGCCGATAACTGTGACGAAGTCACCTTCCTCGAGTGTCAGATTGACGCCGCGGAGCGCTTTTTTCTCGTTTGGCGTATGCGGAAAAAACGTTTTTCTCAGATCTTTAATCTCTAGCATCGTTTTCTCCTTTTTTCAGAATGGCGAATTTGCCTTTTACCAGCGGCAGAGAAAGTGCGATCGCAACAAGTACGGCGGTAAAGAGTTTGAGATCGTTCGGCGGCATACCAAGCTCCAGAACAACCGCAATGACGATACGGTAGATAATGGAGCCGAGAACAACAGAGATCAGCCAGTTCTTAAAGCTTCTTGTGCCGAAAAGCACTTCACCGATAATGACGGAAGCCAAACCGATGACGATGGTACCCGTTCCCATGCCGACGTCCGCAAAGCCGTTGCTTTGAGCGACGAGCGCGCCGGAGAGCGCGACCAGCGCATTACTGATCAGCAGGCCGAGAATGACCATGATATCGGTATTGACGCCCTGGGCTCTTGCCATCTGGGCATTGCAGCCGGTGGCACGGATCGCGGTACCGAGGACGGTGCCGAAGAACCAGTACATGACAAAGCCGACAGCGGCGGTTGCCACAATCCCGACAATAAGAGTCGCTACTGTCTGAGAGACGCCGAAAGCGTCCATTGTCATCGTAAAGACAGTATCAGCGCGAAGCAGCGGTACGTTCGCTTTGCCCATAACCATTAAGTTGACCGAGTAGAGTCCGATCATGGTCAGAATACCGGCGAGAAGGGCCGGAATTTTAAGCTTTGTTGTGAGCAGCGCGGTTACCGTTCCGCCAATAGCGCCGGCAATGATCGCCATAAGCATTGCGAGCCAGACGGAGTGACCTGCATCGATCAGGGTTGCCGCGACCGCCGCACCGAGCGGGAACGTTCCTTCCACACTCAGGTCGGCGATATCAAGAACTCTGAAGGTCAGGAACACGCCAAGCGCCATGATGGCCCAGAGCAGTCCCTGAGAGACTGTCGAAATAATTAAATCCTGCATTCAAAAACCTTCTACTACTTAACGATCTCGTGGCTAACATCCGCGGGAATCTTCAGATCAAGATTCTTAACGGAAGTTTCGTTAAAGAGCGTTTTGAAATCCTTCTGGAAGCGGATTGGCATTGATTCGGGCTTAGCCTTTCCTTCGAGGATGTCGGCGGCCATGTCACCGGCGATCTTGCCGAGTTCATAGTAGTCAACCGCAATAGCGGCGGTGGCGCCGGATTTAACCATGCCGCCTTCACCGGCAAATACCGGAAGCTTAGCGGGTTCAGTGATCTTAATCAGCGCGGGGACTGCCGAAGCGATGGTGTTGTCCGTCGGGGAGTAGAGGACATCGACTTTGCCGACCAAGCTCTGTGTGGCCTGCTGAATATCGTTCACGCTGGACACTGTTGCCTCACGCACGTTGAGTCCGCGTTTTTTTGCTTCATCTTTAAAGATACCGACCTGGCGTTCGGAATTAATTTCGCTTGAAGAGTAGATAGCGCCGACGTTTTTAGTGTTCGGATAAATCTTGATAATGAGATCCGCTAAATCACCGATCGGGGCCATGTCGGAAGAACCGGTCACGTTGGCGCCGGGCTTGTCGTTGGATTTAACGAGCTTTGCGATTTCGAAGTCTGTCACGGCGGTTGCGACGATCGGAATCGTACGGGTAGCGTTCGCCATTGTCTGAGCGGCCGGCGTCGCGATCGCGCCGATCAGATCAACTTTATTGCTGACAAATCGCTGAGCAATATTTCTCAGATTGGACTGATCAGCCTGTGCGTTTTGGAAGTCAAACTTCACGTTCTTTCCTTCTTCGAAGCCGCGGGTCTTTAATGCGTCCACAAAGCCTTTATTTGCCGCATCAAGGGCTTTGTGTTCTACGAGCTGAACAACGCCGATGCTGTAAGTCTTAGCGGCAGGTGTGCTGCCGGCGGCCGCAGGGGTTGCTTTCTTGTCATCACAAGCTGTGAGCATGAAGGCGGCAGTGAGGGATGCCGCCAAAAGGCATAAACGAGAAATTTTCATTTTTTGACTCTATTTTGGGAGTTTTTGCGAAATATTGAACTAATTTTAACTATTTTATTTCACGGCTCAAAAAGGACAGATATAAAAAAGCGGAAATCACCGTGGATTTCCGCCTTTATGTCCGGCACGGATTAAAGAATCTTGGAAAGGAAATCCTTGGTTCTCTGATTCTTCGGATTCGTAAAGAATTCTTCCGGAGAAGCTTCTTCCAAGATGACGCCTTTATCGACGAAAAGAACACGGTCTCCGACTTCTTTAGCAAATCCCATTTCATGCGTGACAACGACCATTGTCATGCCTTCACGGGCAAGCGACTTCATGACGTCGAGAACTTCCTTAACCATTTCCGGGTCGAGCGCGCTGGTCGGTTCATCAAAAAGAAGGACCTGAGGATTCATGGCGAGTGCTCGGGCGATCGCGACTCGCTGTTGCTGACCGCCGGAGAGCTCATCAGGCATTGAGTCGGCTTTATTTTCAAGACCGACTCGTTTGAGAAGCGCCATTGCTTTTGCCTTGGCTTCTTCCTTTGTTTTTCCTCTGACCTGCATCGGAGCGAGCATGATGTTCTCGAGGACCGACATATTCGGGAAGAGGTTAAAGCGCTGGAAAACCATCCCGACCTCGCGGCGGATGGCGTTCAGGTTTGCTCCTTCCTCGAGCACAATCCCGTCGATTGTGATTTTGCCGCCGCTGGGCACTTCGAGATGGTTCAGGCAGCGCAGGATGGTACTTTTACCGCTTCCGGAAGGTCCGATAATTACAACGACTTCTTTTTCCTTAACTTCGAGGTTGACGTCGTGAAGGACCGTGACATCGCCGAACTTCTTACTGAGGTGTTCGACTTTAATCATTGTGCGCGGTTCAGATGTTGTCTGGGTTGTACTCATAATTAATTCTTTCTGCCTTTGTTAAAGCGTTTCTCAAGAAGAGCAACTAATCTGGAGATAGCTATTGTCATGACCAAGTAGATGATCGCAACGGCCGTCCAAATTTCGAAGGACGCATATGTTCTGGAAATAATCAGCTGACCGGTTCTTGTCAGTTCCTCGAAGCCGATCACAGAAACAAGAGACGAGTCTTTCAGCATGGCGATGAATTCATTGCCGAGCGGCGGAATAATGCGTTTAAACGCCTGCGGCATGATGACAAAGCGCATTGCTTTGAACCAGCTGAGACCGAGTGCGCGGGACGCTTCCATTTGTCCTTTGTCGATACTTTGGATACCGGCTCTGAAGATTTCTGCGACATAGGCGCCGCTGTTAATGGAACAGGCTCCGACGGCGGCCATAAACGGGTCGATACGGTGGCCGATAAGCTGAGGCAGGGCAAAGTAGACGATGAAAATCTGTACCAGCAGAGGAGTGCCTCGGATACAGTCAACGTAGACAGCGGCGAGTCCGCGGATCAGTCTATTGTTTGCAAGTCTGGCGACACCGACGAACATACCGATCAGAAGACCGAGTCCAACAGCAAGTGCGGTGATTTCGAGTGTAACGCCTGCGCCTTTTAGGAGGAGAGGCAGGTTGTCTGTAATAATGCTTAGGTTCAGATCCACAGCCATTGTTATTATTTCAAATCAAAGATGAAGATATGAGAACGGCAGGAACATAGGTTCCTGCCACTGTCAGACTTTTCGGATTAAGCGCCGAACCACTTCTTGTAAATCTTGTCGTATTCGCCGGATTTCTTCAGTGCGGCAAGGGCTTCATTGACCTGTTTGATCAAAGCCTGGTTGCCTTTCTTAGCGGCTACGCCGTAAAGTTCAGCTTCCATGATTTCACCGACCATCTTACCTTTGCCTTCGCCGCCCTGGCTGACCAGATAGTAAGCGATAACCGGCTGGTCATTGATCACAGCGTCCACGCCTTTATTGGCAAGCTCAAGGTTGAGTTCATCAGCGTTGTTGAACTGTTTGACTTCAGCTCCTTTGATAGTCAGCGCCTTGTTAGCGCCGGTGGTACCGATCTGTACGCCGATCTTCTTGCCCTGCAGGTC
Source organism: Parasutterella muris (assembly GCF_943193095.1). Lineage (NCBI taxonomy): Bacteria > Pseudomonadati > Pseudomonadota > Betaproteobacteria > Burkholderiales > Sutterellaceae > Parasutterella > Parasutterella muris. The sequence goes on from NZ_CALPCV010000002.1 coordinate 143,035, forward strand.
ATTGATGCCTTTAATGCGGTTGTCATCAGGACGAACCATGATGATCAGACCGGCGGTGTAATAGGGGTCGGAGAAATCGACAGCGTTCTTGCGAGCTTCGGTAATTGTCATACCGGAGATTGCAAGGTCAATGTTGCCTGCGCCGAGAGCAGGGATCAGACCGTCAAAACCGAGATTGACGAGCTCAACCTTACGGCCCATTTCTTTTCCGAGCGCACGAGCTAAATCCATGTCAAAACCAGTCAGTTCGCTGGAATTGGGGCTTTGGAATTCAAACGGCGCGAAAGTCGGGTTCGTACCGATGCGGAGAACCTGCTGCTGAGCAGGCGCAGATGCGGTCTCAGCTTTTTTGTCACCGCATCCGGAAAGGAGCGAGGCGCCCAAAACTGCGGCCAGGGGTAAGGTCAAGAGTGTTCTTTTAAACATCACAATCCTAATAAATTAATAAATGTTCCCTTGGAGGAGAACGAGTACACATTGTTCCTAGTTTAATTTAATAAGACGTTATTTGATGACAAATGATTAGATAATTCGATAGGTTTATGCTGCTCCGGAGGATTTTCCGGACCAGAAGTCAGGTGATCGCAGATTAGGGACGGACTTGGGAGGTTTCTGTGTGGCTTGGTGTTTTTTACGGTGTCGCGGGCTGTGCGCTCTGGGGGCTGATTTATATCATTCCTCTTTTGCTGCCGAGCTATGATCCTATCTCTCTTGCAATGTCACGGTTTGCAGTATTTGGGGCTGCGAGCCTTGTGATGATTTACTGCTTTCGCCGCTATCTTGGGCAGCTCACGCTCAGGGACTGGCTATGGGCGTTTTGTCTTTCCTTTTTCGGGAATGCGGTTTATTACGCTTTTTTGACTCAAGGCATCCGCATGGCAGGCGTTCCTACTTCCGGAATGCTGATGGCGCTTATTCCGCTTAACGTTGCGCTGCTTTCCAACCGTGCGGGCAACGGGATCGTGCTTCCCTGGAAAAAGCTGATTCCGCCGCTTCTTCTGATTCTTCTCGGTTTGTGGGTTGGAAACATAGAAGAGTTTTCGATGGTTCGGGACAGTATGTCGGCGAGCGATTACTGGATCGGCTTTACTTTCAGTTTTATTTCCATGCTGTTATGGACTTGGTTTCCGATTAAGAACGGGCAGTGGCTGATTCGTCATCCCAAGGTTCCGCCTGTCGTTTGGACAACGGTTCAGGGAGCAAGCATTTTTCCCGCGACGCTGCTGATCTTTTTGGTGATGAGTGCTGAGCGGATTGAGGCTGGGGAGTCGCTGCTCGGGCCGACTCCCGGGCTGTTTATTTTCCTTCTTCTTGTTGCCGGGATTGCGTGCGGATGGGGCGGCATGGCGCTCTGGAATCTGATGAGCGCTCGGCTTCCTGTTGCGCTCAGCGGTCAGATGATTGTCTTTGAGACAATCTTTTCGGTGATTTACACACTCATATATAGAAAACAAGCGCCCGATTGGACGCTTGTTCTGGGTCTTATCATTCTTCTAGTCGGCGTATCGCTGTCACTGAAGTGTTTCAGAGACGCGGAAGCCGAGCATAAAGCGAAGATTAGAAGTTAGTGGCCTGCAGCTGGAAGTAAGCCTGCGGGTGAGAGCAGACAGGGCAGACTTCAGGAGCACGGGGGCCGATGACAAGGTTGCCGCACTCACGGCACTGCCACATAACGATTTCACTCTTTTCGAAGACTTTCTGCATTTCGATGTTATTCAGAAGCTTGAGATAGCGTTCTTCGTGATGTTTTTCGATTGCGCCGACGCCGCGGAATTTAGCAGCGAGTTCGGGGAAGCCTTCTTCTTCAGCGTCCTTAGCGAATGTTTCGTACATGTCGGTCCATTCGTAGTGTTCGCCGCCGGCAGCTGCTTTCAGATTTTCTGCTGTGTTGCCGATACCCTGAAGTTCCTTGAACCAAATTTTGGCGTGTGCTTTTTCGTTAGCAGCGGTTTCTTCGAAGATTGCCGCGATCTGCTGGAAGCCTTCTTTCTTGGCTACGCCGGCGAAGTAGTCGTATTTATTACGAGCCTGAGATTCACCAGCGAACGCTGTCCAAAGATTTTTCTCGGTTTTTGTACCGGCTAAAGGTTTTGTCATTTGATGACTCCTTTTTATAGATAAGGGGATGAAATATAAAAAATCTTTGAGCGTTATAAACCAAAAAGGGCGTTTTAACAATAAGAGACAAATCAGTTTGCTCAATAATAGGATGCGGCATCACAATTTACGGACATTTTCAAAAATGCGGAGAAATATTTTTTTACTCTTTTGCGCGGCGGTCAGTTTATGCGCCTGCAGCTGGTCGACTCAGCAGATTGGTCAGAATGACTATGAGATATCCGGATATTTCGACTTTACGATGAAAGGCGAGGTTGTTGTACAAGGGTTAAAGGATCAGGCTGCTCTTTATTGCAAAGGAATAAAAGAGGGTCTCGTGCCTCAGGTGTATTACGTGACGGACAAGAACAGGATCTTTGATTATCAGGCGCAAAGAGCTTCGGCCGTGATACGGTTTCACTGTGTAGAAGGCGGCCAGGCACAGAAGTAGAAATCAAAAAGTTTGGAGGGTTTGCAAAAAATAAAATTTGCCTATAGAATACGGCTCTCTTGATCGTTCGATCAGTTGTGCGGAGAAGTGGCCGAGTGGCTGAAGGCACACCCCTGCTAAGGGTGCAGACTGGCAAAAACCGGTCTCGAGGGTTCGAATCCCTCCTTCTCCGCCATCCCGTTATTTCATAAGCTCTCATTGACTATCATTGAATATCTATAATGCCAATAACGACGGGCGTTTCTTCTCGTTACGTTATGTTATTGGATATCATTGGATGTCATAAATATTCATTGAATCGCAAACAAATTGGTTCCCACTTAGGAACCAATTTTGGTTCCTAAATAACACCTTAGAAACGCAAAAAACACTTTAGAATTTGAGGGTGAAAATGATTCTGACAAGTGCGATTGCAATCAAAAAAATAAAGGATGACGGTCGTTACACCGTGTCCGGCTGCAAAGGCCTACAGTTGCGCGTTGTAAAAGGAATAAAGAAATATTTCCTTCGTTATAGCGTTAACGGTCAACGAAAAACGATTTCCTTAGGTTCTGCTGACTCATTATCTTTAGCTGATGCCAGAAGTTTGGCAAATGATCTTCTTAAAAAAGTTGCTTTAGGCGAGGACCCTGCTGAAGAAAAACGATTGGCTCGAAAAAAGGCTGCTGAAGAAAAGAAAAGGAAGCAATTAACGTTTTCCGATGCTGCCACCCAATGGGTTGCTGAAAGAAAAGCCGGAAACTATTGGCGATATAACCTAAAAGGCGAGTCCAACACTCTCAGTCGTCTTTATAACCATGTTCTCCCACATATAGGAGAAATGAAAATTGATGGAATTGAGCCGGAGGATATTAAAAATATGCTGCTTCCGATATGGAACAGAAGTCCTTCAACATCGTCAAAAGTTCTTGCAGATGTTCGTGCAATTTTCCGATGGTCTATTGCTCTGCGTCTAAGACAAAACAGAGAAAATCCTGCTGAGTGGAATGGAGCGCTGGGAGTCCTTATGGAGCCGTATGAAAAAACACGTAAGGCAGAAGAAAATTTTTCTGGGTTGGACTTCCACGAAATTCCAAAGTTCGTCCAGGAAATTTCAGCTTTACACAGTCGGTCGTCAGAAATGCTGCTTCTTTCAATTTTCTTGGCAGCGAGATCAAAGGCTATCCGGAATGCAAAATGGGCCGATTTTGATCTGGAAAAAAGAATCTGGAACATTCCTCTTGAGGATGACAAGGCAAAAGATTTAAACCGGGAGCGAACTATCTACCTCAATTCGGCAGCCGTCTGCCTTCTCAAAGAGGTTCCAAGATTTTCTGAAAGCCCGTATGTTTTTTGCAACGCCTACGGGAAACCTTATTCGGACATGGCTATGAATCAAGTCATCCGCAAGGCACATGCTCGGAGAAAAATGATTGATCAGACCGGTTGGATTGATAGAGAAAAGTCCTCCAGAACCGGAAAAGAGTGCATCGTCACTCAACACGGTACTGCTCGATCTGCTTTCAGAACATGGGCAAAGGACGACGAACTAGGAAATAATAAAAAGTTCGATCAGGAAGCTGTAGAGCGTTGCCTACTGCATGATCGGGCTGACCCGTACAAGGGCGCTTACGATCGCAGCAAAATGGAACACGAACGACGCAGGATTATGGAGGAATGGGGAGAGTTTTGTACTCAGCTTTTGAATTGACAACGATGAATTTGCTCTCCTACAGTGACTAAAAAAGATCAAGTTGCTTAGCCCTACCATAAAAAACATCAAGTTCTTGGCCCAAGAAATTTATCTCCGTTGAGATGAATCATATGGTCTGGCATATCTGCAATCCAAACTTCGGTTTCCCATGCAATTTGTTCGGAGAATTTCTTGAAAGTTTTAAAGTCCATGAATGCTGTGACATAGATTTTTCCGGCTTTTACTTTTGTTGTCATTTCTTCAATCTCCTTCACTCTTTTTGGGCTAATAGGGCCTACTGATGTCACAGCTTCAACAAAATAAAGCCAATCTTTTTTGGATGAATAAAAAACAACGTCGGGCATTTTGCTATGTACAGATATATCAAAGCCAAGCTTCCGTAATTTTTGATCGTTCCTCACTAAATCTTTTTTTGTCGTATCACCAACATATATGCACTCACTGTTAGGCGCAAATCGAGGAGCAAACTCTTCAATAATTGCTTTTTGGAGTTGATTGTGCCTTCCTGGAGAGAGAGTAAATAATGAGTCATTAATTTTCACTGGAAGTTTTTCCAGATTGCGCTTGGAAGAATAGAGAGAAATTAGTGATTCGTGGCTCTCTTGAAACGTTTTTACGCTCCCTAGCCAGTCAGAACTTCCAAAAGTGTGAAGTAATTCCACCATTTCGTTTGTCAGCCGATATCTGTAATTTGGGCTATTAGTCGCGACTCCATTGTCCTCTATAAAAGCGGCATTTCTAAAATTATGCATCGCTTGTTTTCTTATAGTTTCCCTGCTGTTCTCTGCATAAGTGACGTTATAGTTTTCTTTAATGAACTGGATTACATCATGGATACGTATCCAGTTGTTTTGCACTTGCTTCCACGAGTTTTTTTCTTTTATGCTGGCCATCGCTAATAAGACCAAACAACACAAGTCACTTTGCTGATTAGGCGGAACTTGCAGAATTTGAAGGATGCTCTTGACATCACCGATTTTGCTCATGTGTATTCCTTAAGAATCTCATTACAATTTCTCTCAGATAAGTCATTAGAGAGAAGTAATTTCCTTCCCATTTCGTCAATCACCTTAATGGAGGGGACGGGCATTTTGTTTATCTCGGTAGAATTAACTTGTGTTGAACCATTCAGAATACGATAGTACGAATCGTATAAAGACGAATTAAAGATGACATAAAGACCATAAACAAGAGTCTCAGAAAGCTCCTTCTTTCCGCAGATAAAGTTAATCTTATTCTGAGTGCTGATCTGAGAATATTGAGGGAATCTCTTTGCCAGGTAAATTCCACACTGCAATCTACGGTGTTCTTCCTTTGCTGTAAACCTTTTTACGAACAAATAATTTGTACTTTTTTGAAGAAGCCCCTTTCGGGACGAGGAAAGGTATTCGTACTTTTTACCCATAGGAAAGGTAACCTCACCATTATGAATATGTTGAGAATAGAACAACGGAATAGTCTCGTCATCAGGGGCGCTTCTCAGAAAATCTCTATTTCGGAAATCGACCGTAATTCCAGTTTTCATACGCAAGCCTATAACCGGAAGAGTATAAGAAAAGGAATTTAATTTTCGCAATATTTCAACCTCGGACTTATTAGTAGCCAAAAAAACATAATTGTCCTCTCCGTTGACAACAATATTGTAGGGAGCATTAAACGTCGTTAACTTATGAAAATCCGAGTTGCTATTACTTGTTGAGATATTCACATGGGTTGGTTTATTTGTGCATTTCTTTACTTTGACAATAATCGTCTCTTGAAGAACGTTTTCTTGCTCAAAGACTTTATCTCGACTTACAAAAAGATGAATGTTGGTTAATGATACAGTCTGGAATAATTTTTCTCTGAACTTCTTAAAGTATGCACCGGACGTCCACGACCTGGGAATGATAAAGACGAGTTCTCCATTGCTACATAAATTAAATATAGCCATCGACATAAAAAGAAAATAGAGATTTGGTGCACCATAACAAACGTCGGGCATTGCAAGAGCTTCTGGCGCATCCTTTCCTATTTTCAGATATGGAGGGTTTCCTATTACTATGTCAAACTTTTCTTTTCCACCCGATGGAGATTCTGAAATCCTGTTATATTCTTCTTTCTGGGAAAGTATGTAGTTTTCGGTAATTATGGAATAGACAATTTTGATATTTGAATTATTACAAACCCATTCAAGATTAGAACGTAATAGTTCAATGATGTTTTTATCGTTCTCATAGCAAGTCAGCTCTATACGTTCTACATCCTTTAACGCCTGTAATCGTTCTATGATAGCGGCTGATAAAATTCCAGCTCCTGCTCCGGGATCGAGAATAGTAAGAACCTTTTTTTTAGGAATTGCAAAAAGCCCGGCCATAAAAATTGCGGTTTCAGCACTCGTAAAGAATTGACCATAATTCTTTCTGAGCGCCTTGGGCATTTCCTTCATATAGTCATTAGTTTGTTGACTTACATAACTAACGATATTTGACTTTATTTCTTTTAAACCGAACATACCTCAGAAGAATAAATTCCTATTTAAATGTTGTTGCCACTGATCTTTTAATTTTATTGAATTTTTATAGAGGTTGTTTTCAAAGTTATATATCTCTTGCCTGTACCCCAATAACCCCGAAACCGCAGGTTTCGACCGCGAAGCGGTGGGCAGGATGAACCCAAACTTCAGTTTGACCGCGCGAAGTGCGGTGGTTGGCCTTTGGGTGCAAATTCTAGTCTCTAGAATTTGCACCCGAAGGCGATCCTGCATTAACTGTTTGTCTGTCTTTCGTCTGGGGAAATAATTTCCCCAGACCCCTTTGAAAATCCTTATGGATTTTCAACTCGCTTTGCCTTCGGCTTTGAAAAGCTGTGAGCAGCTTTTCGGGAGGTTTTGCTTTGCAAAACCTGATTTGAAGCCTTCGGCTTTTGGACTTCGGCGTTGTCCACGGCCGGGCTTCGCCTTACGGCTTGTGGTCAACGCCGCAAACTGCGAGAAGCTGTGCACATTTCACGCCCGAACGCTTGCGTCAGAACTGGCT